>DATCVD010000066.1:0-2762 GCA_036567125.1 Pyrinomonadaceae bacterium
CAGTCGGCCACGGCCACGCTCGGCGGGACGCTGACGGACGAGGCCGGGGCCGTCGTCCCCGCAGTCCAGATCACCGCCCTCAACCTCGACACGGCCCTGCAACGCCACGCGCAGACGGACGCCGGCGGCTACTTCACCATCCCGCTGCTCCCGCCCGGCCGCTACGCGCTGACCGCGCGGCGCGAGGGCTTCGCCACCATCGAGATCAGGAGCGTCACGCTGCACGTCAACGATCAGAGGACGCTCAGGATCAGGCTCAGGGTGGGCGAGGTGGGCGAGGTCGTCCATGTCACCGAAGACCTGCTCGGCGCGCAGACTGCGGGCGCTGCGGGGACGGTCGTGGATCGCGCGCTGATCGCGGGCTTGCCGCTCAACGGCCGCAGCTTCCAGTCGCTCTTCGAGCTGGTGCCGGGCACGGTGCTGACGAAGGCGAGCTTCAACGAGCAGGGGCAGTTCTCCGTCAACGGGCAGCGGGCCAACGCCAACTACTTCACGGTGGACGGCGTCTCGGCAAACGTCGGCGTCTCGGCCGGGGCCGCGCCGGGGCAGGCCGCCGCCGGCTCGCTCCCCGCGCTCACCGTGCTCGGCGGCACGAACAACCTCGTCTCGGCCGAGGCGCTCGAAGAGTTCCGCGTCCAGACCTCTTCTTACGCGCCGGAGTTCGGGCGCACGCCCGGCGCGCAGGTCTCGCTCGTCACGCGTTCGGGGACGAACCGACTGCACGGCTCGCTCTTCGAGTACTTCCGCCACGACGCGCTCGACGCCAACGACTTCTTCGCCAACAGCCGCGGCATCGCCAAGAGCGCGCTCAGGCAGAGCGACTTCGGCGGCACGCTCGGCGGCCCGCTCGTCCGGGATCGGGCCTTCTTCTTCGCCGCCTACGAGGGGTTGCGCCTGCGCCAGCCGCAGGTGGCGATCACCGAAGTCCCTTCGCTCGCGGCCCGCCGCGCGGCGATTCCGCAGACCGGGCCGTACCTCGACGCCTTCCCCCTGCCGAGCGGGCGCGATTTAGAAAACGGCTTCGCCGAGTTCGCGGCCGGCTACTCCGATCCCTCGCGCCTCGACGCCGCGAGCCTGCGCGTTGACGTGTCGCCCACCGACAAGCTCACGCTCTTCGCGCGCTACAACCACTCGCCGTCCGAGACCGTCCAGCGCGGCGGCATCACCACGCCGGGCTTCGGCCGGCAGAGCCTGAACACGCTCAACCGCACGCGCCTCGGAACGCAGACCGTGACGGCCGCGGCCGTCGCCGCCCTCGCGCCGAACGTGACGAACGACCTGCGCGTCAACTGGAGCCGCGCCGTCGGCGAAACCTCGCTCTCGATGGACGACTTCGGCGGCGCGACGCCCCTCGCCGCCCCCTTCTTCGGCCCGCGGGAGGCGAGCTTCCGCCTGATCCTTCGCGGCGGCCTCGACTCGAACTACGGCGCGGGGCTGATCGCGCGCAACCTCCAGCGGCAGCTCAACGTCGTCGAGACGCTGTCAATCGTCCGCGGCGCGAACCACATCAAGTTCGGCGCGGACTTCCGCCGCCTGCTGCCGAGCTACGGCCCGCCGCCCCACACGCTGGCGGTCGTCTTCGGCGACGGGCCGGCGAGCAGCGTGTTGGCGGCCGTGGTCGGCAGGGCCGCGCAAGTTCAGATCGGCGCGGAGGCCGGCCCGCGCCGGCCCGTCTTCACCAACTTCTCCGCGTTCGCGCAGGACACTTGGCGCGTCTCGCCGCGCCTCACCTTCACCTACGGCGTGAGGTGGGAGCTTAACCCGCCGCCGCGCGAGAGGGGCGGCGACGATCCCTTCACAATCGAAGGACTCGACTTCGGGCGCGGCGGTGTCGTCGACGTCAGAAACGGCCTTCCCGCCGCGTCCGGGCTGCTGTCGCTCGCCCCGAGGGGGAGGCCGCTGTGGCAGACGACTTACGACAACGTCTCCCCGCGCGCGGGCTTCGCCTACCAGCCGCCGTGGGCGCGGGGCGCGGTGCTGCGCGGCGGCCTCGGCGTCTTCTACGATCTCGGCAACGGGCCGGCGGGCCGCGCCTTCGGGAGCGCCTTCCCCTATCGCCGGGAGAGGATTCTGTCGGACGCTCAGTTCCCGCTCGACCCCGCGCTGGCCGCGCCGCCGCCCCTCAACCTCGATCCGCCCTACGGGACGTTCTACGCCTTCGACCCGCGGCTCAAGCTGCCGCGCACGACGCAGTGGAACGTCGCCGTCGAGCAGCCGCTCGGCGGGCGGCAGGTCGTCTCGGCCGCCTACGTCGGCGCGGTGGGCCGGCGGCTGCTGCGCGAGACCGCGCTGCTCGCGCCCGATCCGAAGTTCCTGCTCATCCGCGTCGTCACGAACACGGCCACGTCCGACTACCACGCCATGCAGGTGCAGTACCAGCGCCGCCTCCACCGCGGCTTGCAGGCCCAAGCCTACTACGCTTGGTCGCACTCGGTTGACGACGACTCGGACGACTCCTCGGTCAACCTGTTCGCAAGCTCCGACACGGGGCGCGAGCGCGGGCCGTCGAACTTCGACGTGCGCCACTCCTTCGCCGCCGCCCTCACCTTCGATCTGCCCGCGCCGCCCGCGAAAGCCCCGCTCGCGCGCGCGCTGCTCGGCGGCTGGTCTGTGGACGCATTCCTCCGCGCGCGCTCGGCGACGCCCTTCAACGTCCTCGCGCGCACGGGCCTCGTCATCGGCGAGCTGGTCGAAGTTCAGCGGCCCGACCTCGTCGCCGGCGTGCCCGTCTTCCTCGACGACCCGTCCGCGCCGGGCGGCCG
>DATCVD010000067.1:0-8283 GCA_036567125.1 Pyrinomonadaceae bacterium
CGAGGCGTTCGCCAGCGTGCCGCTGCTCCACCGCGGCCGCGGCGTCGGGCGCCTCTTCCTCGCCGGCCGCCGCGGCGCGTTCGAGCCTTCCGACGTCGACTTCGTCCGCCAGATCGTCGAGCACGTGATGCCGGTCTTGGAGAACGTCCGGCTGCTCGAACAGCTCGCCACGAAGGCGGCCGAGACCGAGCGGCAGCGCATCGCGCGCGACCTGCACGACAGCGTCATCCAGCCCTACATCGGCCTCCAGTACAAGCTCGCGGCGCTGCGCGGCAAGCTCGACGCGGGCGCGGGCGTCGGGGAAGTCTCCGAGGACGTGCGCCGGCTCTTCGACGTGACGGCCAGCGAGATCGCGGGCCTGCGCCGCTACGTGACCGATCTCAAGGGCGTCGCCGCGGGCGACGATCTGGCCGCGGCCGTGCTGCGCTACACGGAGCAATTTCAGGAGAACTATGGTATTGATGTCAGCGTCTCTTTCAGGGGCGAGGCGCGCGTGCCCGAGCGGCTCGCGGCCGAGGTGATCCAGATGGTGCACGAGGGCCTGCGCAACGTCTGGAAGCACACGAAGGCCACGCGCTGTTCGGTCGTGCTCGACGCGTCGGCCGACCGGCTGCTACTCTCCGTCGAGAACGACAACGCGGACGGCGGGGAGGGCATCGCCGACTTCACCCCGCGCTCGATCACGGAGCGCGCCGAGGCGCTCGGCGGCCGCGCCACGGTCGCCTGCGACGGCCGCGGCCGCACCGTCGTCCTCGTGCGCGTCCCGCTCTGACCGATAGCTGTTAGCCGATAGCTGTTAGCCGTTAGCCGGAAGAAAACGGCTCTCAGTCTCCGCTCAGGTTTCCGGTTTGGCTAACAGCTAACAGCTAACAGCTAACAGCCTCTTCACCCCGATGCCGAACACGGACGACAAGGCGATCCGCGTGCTGCTCGTGGACGATCACGCGATCATCCGCGAGGGCCTGCGCGACATGATCGGGAGCCGGCCCGGCATGAGTGTCGTCGGCGACGCCGACAACCGCGCCGACGCCGTCTCGCTGGCCGCGCGCGAGCAGCCCGACGTGATCGTGCTCGACCTCGATCTCGGGGCCGACAGCGGCCTCGACGTGCTGCCGGAACTGCTGCGCGCGGCGGCGCGGGCGAGCGTCATCATCCTGACGGGGATGCGCGACACGGAGAAGCGCGACCGCGCGATGGAGCTGGGCGCGAAGGGCGTCGTGCTCAAGGAGCGCGGCGCGACGGAGTTGCTCGCCGCCATCGAGAAAGTGCACACGACCGGCGACTACTGGTTCGAGCCGGGCGCGGCCAAGCGGCTGCTCGACAAGCAACGCGCGCGCGCCGACGAGCGGGTTGACCCGGAGGCCGCCAAGATCGCCGCGCTCACGCCGACCGAGCGCGAGCTGATCACCTGCATCGGCGACGGCCTCGACAACCGCCAGATCGCCGGCCGCATGCACATCGCCGAATCGACCGTCCGCAACAACCTCACCCGCATCTACGACAAGCTCGAAATCAAGGGCGGCCGCCTCGGCCTCCTCGTCTACGCCTACCGCCACGGGCTGGTGAAACCCTCGAATCGTGAGCCGTAGCCGTGACGGGAGCTAAAAACGTGAAGACCGAAGTTGCGATCCGCTACGCCGCCCCCGGTGACGCGGCCCTGCTGAGCCGGCTGGGCCGGGAAACTTTTCACGACACCTTCGTCGGCCACCCGCTGAACGCGCCGGAAGACATGGCGGCGTACATGGCGGAGGCGTTCAGCCGCGAAAAGGTCGAGGGCGAGTTGGCCGATCCGAAAGCCGTCTTCCTGATCGCCGAAAGCGAAGGCCGCGCCGCCGGCTACGCCAAGCTGCTGGTCGGCAGCCGCGAGCCGGACATTACGGCCTCCCGCCCCATTGAGTTGGTGCGTTTGTACGCCGCGCGCGATTTCATCGGCAAGGGGGTCGGCGCGGCGCTCATGCGCCGCTGTCTGGACGAGGCGGCGCGCTTGGGCTGCGACGTGATCTGGCTCGGCGTGTGGGAGCACAACCGGCGCGCGCAAGACTTTTACCGCCGGTGGAATTTCACCGACGCCGGCTCGCACGTCTTCCAAGTCGGCTCCGACCCGCAAACCGATCTGCTGATGCAGCGCGCGGTGTAGCCCGCGAACCCCTTCGACACCTCGCGCAGCCGGCTATTCAGGCCCAGCCCCCCCTGACCGGGCCGGGTTCCGAGTTCCGGCCCTCCCTCCGTCCTCCCCTCCGATCCTCCCTCCGCGCGCCCCCGCATTTAGGACGCCGGTACATTTGTACCCCCGCGCGCGGCCGAAAATGTGGAGCAATGTACCCGCAGATAGCGACAAACCTCAGATGTGCGCCCCGGCCAATTCGGTTAAATTCACGCTGCATCGTTGGAGTGACTGCGAAACGCCCGCACCTGAGAAATATATTGAAGACTGACGAGCACACTGCCACCCCCCCGCCCCCGTCGCAGCCCCCCGCGGCCGAGCCGGCCGCCTGCGACGAGCCGCGCATCCACGGCCCTTTCCCCGCGCGGGTTAGGGGCCGGGATGCGAGCGGCGTCCGCTTCAAAGTTTCCACCCAGCTCGAAGACATCAGCGCCGGCCACTGCTACGTCCGCCTCGACCGCGACGCGCGGCGCGGCGGCACGCTCTTCATCACCACACAGATCAACCGAGCGGTCGTGATGCTGCGCGGGACGGTTCTCAACGTCTCGCCGCGCCCCGGCGGAGTCCACTGCACGAGCGTCAAGATCGTGAGCCACCGCTTCGTCACCCGCCAGTCCGCGCCCGAAATTGCCTGACCCGAATTCACCTCTTGCCCAAAATTAAGGAGCCTACGAAGTTGAAAAGAAGTTCGAAACGCCTGCGGGCGATTGTCGCCAGTCTGGTTCTGCTGTCCCTCTTGGGCGGCGCGCTGCCCGTCGCACCCGTGTACGCGCAGGAGGCCGAACAGTTCGACGGCGGCGCCGCCGAGAAGGTGGACGGCCCGCGGGGCAAGGCGAGGTTTTACGACGTGCGAGAGCACGACGCGGGCAAGGCCCGCAACAAGGCCGAGCGCCGGCGCAACGGCATGGCCCACGGCCGCCGCGAGCGGCTCTCGAACCGCGGCCAAGAGATGAAGGCCGCCCGCGAGGCCCTCGCCAAGTCGCACCCTGACCTCGACGTGAAGGTCGACGACAGCCTCGGCGCGCCCGAAGTCGTCGGCGTGAAGAACGGCCGCAATGGCAAGTTCCTGACCGCGCCCACCGGGGAGTCGCGCGAGCGGGTGGCGCGCGGCTTCGTCGGCCGCAACGCCTCGCTCTACGGCCTGACCGCGCGCCAAGTCGCGCACCTCAAGAAGTCGGCCGACTACACGAACCCGGCGGGCAACCTCTCGTGGGTCGATCTCCAGCAGGAGATCAAGGGCATCCCCGTGTTTCAGGGCGAGCTGCGCGCGATGGTGACGAGGGACGGCGAGCTGGCCCGCATGGTCGGCCGCGTCGTGCCCGGCCTCGACGACTCCGAAGTGATCGACGGCGGCACGGAAGTCCCGGCCACGCGGTTGACGGCCGCGCAGGCGGTCGCCGCCGGCGCCGAGTCAATCGGCGTCACGCTCGACCCCGCCTCACTCGTCCTCAAAGAGTCGTCGCCCGACGGCACGTCGTTCGTCTTCGAGCCCGGCCCGTTCGCCGACGACATCAAGGTCGAGCTGACCTACTTCCCGCTCGAAGCCGGCGTCGTCACGCCCTCGTGGTCGATGACGCTGTGGCAGGAGACCCCGGCCTACTACACGCTGGTCGACGCCGCCGAGGGCGACGTCGTCTGGCAGAAGAACATCACCGACGAGCAGACGCAGGGCGCGACCTACAACGTTTACGAGGGCGACAGCCCCGCGCCGCTCTCGCCGTCGCACGCGCTGCCCGGCCAGAACGTGCAGGGCGTGGCCGTGCCGCGCACGAGCGTCACCACCGTCCACGAGCACCCGGCGAACAACCTCGGCTGGCTCACCGACGGCGCGACGACGACGACCGGCAACAACGTGGACGCCGGCCTCGACCTCGTCTCCCCGAGCGGCATCGACGCGGGCGGCCGCCCCGTCTCGGCCTCGCGCAACTTCACCTTCAACTTCAACCCCAGCCCCGGCCTCGCCGGCGCGCTCGGCTCCGTGAGTCCCGCGGACACCAACTACCGCTGGGGCGCGGTGACGAACATCTTCTTCTGGTCGAACCGCTACCACGACCGCCTCTACGCGCTCGGCTTCACCGAGCAGGCGCGCAACTTCCAGCAGGACAACTTCGGCCGCAACCCCGGCGGCACGACCGCCAACTCCCGCAACGGCAACGACCGCGTGCTCGCCGAGGCGCAGGACTTCTCCGGCACCAACAACGCCAACTTCTCGACGGGCACGGACGGCAACTCCGGCCGCATGCAGATGTTCCTTTGGCCGAACTCGAACCGCGACGGCGACTTCGACAACGAGATCGTCATCCACGAGCTGACGCACGGCACCTCGAACCGCCTGCACAACAACGCCTCCGGCCTCGGCACCGTCTACGGCCGCGGCATGGGCGAGGGCTGGTCTGACTTCTACGCCCGCTCGCTGCTCTCCTCGGCCGACGAGGACGTGGACGGCGTCTACGCGATGGGCGCTTACGCCACGCACCTCGGCACCACCAACTACACCAACAACTACTACTACGGCATCCGCCGCTTCCCCTACGCCGTCAAGACGAACGTCGGGGCGAACGGCCGGCCGCACAACCCGCTGACCTACGCCGACACCAACCCGAACACCATCGACGTGTCCGACGGCGCGTTCGCGCGCGGGCCGTTCGGCGCGGGCGGCCGCGCCGGCGCGCTCGCCGTCCACAACATCGGCGAGGTCTGGTCGATGGCCCTCTTCGAGGTGCGCGCGCGCTACATCAAGCGGCTCGGCTACGAGACGGGCAACCAGCGGATGCTCCAGCTCGTCACCGACGGCATGAAGGCCGACCCCGTCAACCCGACGCTCATCGACGCGCGCAACTCGCTGCTCGCCGTCGCCGCCGCCAGCTACGGCCCCGAAGACGTGCAGGACATCTGGACGGGCTTCGCCACGCGCGGCATGGGCTTCGGCGCGACCTCGCCCACGACGACGAACGCCAACACCAAAGAGTCGTTCGACAACCCGCTGCCCGGCCTCGGCGCGGTGACCTACACGGACGAGTCGTGCAACGCCAACGGCAAGGCCGAGCCGGGCGAAGACCTGACGCTGACCCTGCCGCTCACCAACCCGCTCGGCGTGACGCTGACCGGTGTGACCGCCACCGTCGGCGGCGAGACGGCTTCTTACGGCGACATCGCGCCGGGCCAGACCGTCGCGCGTCAACTCCTCTACACCGTCCCCGAGGACTGCACCGACGCGCTCGACATCTCGGTCGCCGTCAACAGCAACCTCGGCCAGCAGATCAAGACCTTCCAGCTCCAGACCGGCGCCGCGCCCGTCTCCACCTACGCGGAGAGCTTCGACGCGGCGGCCGCGCCCGCGCTCCCGGCTGGCTGGTCGGCGCTCGTCGGCGCGTCGCAGCCCTCGTCGCCCGTCTGGCGCACCGTCGGCACCTCGACGCAGAGCGCGCCGAACGCGGCCAACGTCCCCTTCGCCGCGGTGACCTCGCTCAGCTTCCTCCAGTCGCCCTTCATCAACGTCACGTCCGACAAGGCGCGGCTGACCTTCCGCCACAGCTACAACTCCGAGTTCGAGTGGGACGGCGGCATCCTCCAGATCAGCCTCGACGGCGGCACGAGCTACTTCGACATCCTCGACTCCGGCGCGGGCGCGCGCTTCGTCGAGGGCGGCTACCCCTACACGCTGAAGTCCTCGGCCGCGCCCGACCTCAACACCAACCCGCTCCAGAACCGCGCGGCGTGGACGGGCAACTCGAACGGCTTCATCACGACGACCGTGCAGCTTCCTGCCGCCGCCGCCGGCAAGCAGGTGCGCTTCCGCTGGATCGCCGGCTCCGACAGCGCCGTCAACGTGACCAACAGCGGGTGGACAATCGACAACGTCGCGCTCGTCGAGGGCTACCAGTGCGCGCCGACGAACTGCGCGGCCGACCTCGCCGTCTCGCAGGCGGTCGTGCCGCAGACGGTCGTGACCGGGTCGAACCTGACCTACAACATCACCGTCACCAACAACGGCGCGGCGCGCGCCACCGGCGTCGAGGTCATGGACATGATCCCGGTCGGAACCTCCTTCGTCTCGCTGGCCGCGCCGGCCGGCTGGGCGGCGGCGACGCCGAACGCGGGTCAGGGCGGGATGGTGAAGCTGACGAAGGCGTCGATGGCCGCGAGCGAGTCGGCCTCCTTCACGCTGATCGTTAGCGCCGACTGCGGCACGCTCGACGGCACGACGATCCACAACACGGCCACGGCCGCGGGCGCGCGCCCCGACCCGAACACGGACAACAACTCGTCAACGGTCGGGGCGACGGCCTCCGACCCCGCGCCGACCGTCGACGCCCCGGCCGACATCGTCGTCGCGGCCGATCCGGGCCAGCCCACCGCGGTCGTCAACTACCAGTCGTCGGCCGCCGACAACTGCGGCGGCGTGACGCTCGCGAGCAGCCACCCGTCGGGCACGGCCTTCCCCATCGGCACGACCACCGTCACGCTCACCGCGACGGACTCGGCCGGCAACGTCACGCCGAAGACCTTCACGGTCACGGTCAACGACGGGCAGGCCCCCGCCGTCACGGGCGAGTCGGTTGACAAGCCGGTGCTCTGGTCGCCGAACCACCAGATGGTTGACATCGCGGTCAACTACAACGTGAACGACAACTCCGGCAACGTCACGACCGCGCTCAGCGTGTCGTCGAACGAGGCGGTCAACGGCGCGGGCGACGGCAACACGTCGGCCGACTGGCAGGTGGTCAACAACCGCTTGGTGCGCCTGCGCGCCGAGCGCGCCGGCACGGGCACGGGCCGCGTCTACACGATCACCATCACGGCCACGGACGCGACGGGCAACCAGACGGTCAGGGCCGTCACCGTCAGCGTGCCCAAGAGCCAGAAGTAAACCCCGCGGGCGGGCGGCTCTCCGGGCGAGAGGCCGCCCGCCCACATGACCGGCGGCGGCGGCGCGGATTTCCTCTGCGCCGCCGCCGCTTTTTGCCTGCCTGCGCCGCGCGGCGGTCTGGTTTATACTGTCAGGCGATGAGAGCCGGAAGACGAATGACGAGAGTCGGGCTGGTCGCTGCGGGCGTGCTCTGCTCGTCGCTCGTGCTCGCTTCGATCTTCGGGATGTCGCTGCGGCCCGACGGGCGCGCGGAGGTCAAAGTGGGCGAAGAGTTCAAACTCGGCGTCGGGAAGTCGGCGGCGTTGAAGGGCGAGGGGCTGGAGATCGAGTTCGTCTCGGTCGAGGAGGACTCGCGCTGCCCGCAGGGCGTCGATTGCATCTGGGAGGGCAACGCGAAGGTGCGCCTCCGGCTCAAACGCGCGCGCGGCGCGGCGGTCGAGATCGAGCTGAACACCAACCTTGAGCCGCGAGGCTCCGCCACGCACGGCTACGAAGTGCGCCTGACGAATCTCTCCCCCTACCCGAAAGCGAACGAACCCGTCGATAAAAAAAGCTACGTCGCGTCGCTCGAAGTCCGCAAAGCGTGAAGACGCGGGCGGCGGCAAGCCCGCGGGGCCTGAGGGCGCGGGCTAAGCTCCCCGGAAAACTTCTCCCGCCGCGCTCCTCAGAAAACTTCGTCCGCCGGCTCGTCCGCGTCGCGCGGTTCCGGCGCGCGCAGGCTGATGAGTAGTTGCGCGGCGCAGAGTGAGAATCCGACCGCGGCCGCGAGCCGGAGTCCGTGGGCCGCCGCGCCGAGCGAGAAGAAGAGCGTGATGGCGAAGCCCACGGCGCGCGCCCAGAAACCGGGTTCGAGCCGGCGCGAGAAGATGATGAGTGCGGCGAGCGAGGTGAGCAGCCAGCCGGCGAAATTGGTCGCGGGGATGCCGTAGTAGAGTCCGGCGCGCTCCCAGCGCCAGTAGCCGAGCTGGTTGGCGGCGAGCGGGTCGATGACGAAATCGACCGCGGTCGTCAGGACGGCGGCGACGAGCAGACCGAGCATCCGCGTCAGCCTGAGCGACGCGACGAGCGACCACGACTGCGCGACGAGCGCCATCCACGCCACGCCGATGACGAGCGGCGCGCCGAGCACGCGGGGCCGCAGCGCGTCCGTGTAGCGGTAAGCGCCGAACGGCAGCCCCGTGTTCGCGCCGACGATCTCGACCGCGAAGCCGAAGACGGCGACGCCCGCGAGCGCGAGCGCGCCCCGCCG
>DATCVD010000068.1:0-2432 GCA_036567125.1 Pyrinomonadaceae bacterium
GCGGACAGTCCGCGCGCCGCGCCCTCTCGATTCGCGGGGCCAGCCTAAACGACGCGCGTCACGAGTCGAACGACTTTATCGGAGCAAAGCTAGAGCGCGCGGCGGCGAAGTGGGAGCGAAGTTAAAGTGCCGTCGGACGGACGGGGCGGTTAGTTTTTCACCCCTTTGCGCTTGCCCTCTTTTTCCACAGGCGTACAAATTTCCACAGGCGAACGCTTTCTAAATAATCTTCGGCGCGCGTCTTGAAAACCTATTGACAGCCCCCGCGCGCGAGTGTATCTTGCGCGTCCCGTCGCAATCCTCAAGGGGGTTGTGACCGGCACGGGGAGAGGCGGACGGATGCGGCGACGCGCCGTCCGAGGGCGACGACAGAGCGGTTTTATAGTCGTCGTTATTTACGCCCCGCGCCGCGGCCGAAAGGCCGGCTGGGGCCGGGCCGGCAGGCTCGCCCGAAGCGCCCGGATAAAAACGGGTGGCGCCCGGAGGAGATGATCGGCCTCTGGGAAGCACAGTCGCACGGCCTTCGGGCCGGGCGTCGTTCAGACCGGAACGTAGACCGGCGGTGGAGGAAAGCCACCAGAACAAAAACCAAACGGCGCTCCAACTTCCAACGGGAGTGACAACGATCCAGCGCAAGCTGATCGCGCGCCGACCGGCGAGGCGGCCGACCGCTCGGCACAAACGACCGGGATACAAATCAGGCGGCTCAGGGCGTGTACATGCCGGAGACGCCGCTCCCCTAAATCGCTTCGGCGGTTTTCAGGAGTAAACGAGTTGCGCCGCGACCGGGCCGCGAGGCCAGTCGCGGCGCAACTTTTTTTGCGGATCGAAGTTTCACGACGACAGGCTCGCGGGGCGCGGCGCGCTTTGCAGTTGGACGGGCAGGCGCGGCGCGCAGCAAATCTTCACCAGCCGCTCGCGGTCGCGGCTCAGCTCGCGATCCCCGGCGAGCCACGCGCGCACCTCGCCCAGCACGCGCCGCGCGCCCTCGTCCGCCGGCTCGACCACGCGGTAGTGCATCCACTTCCCCTCCCTGCGCGCCTCGACCACGCCGGCCCGGCGCAGGTACGCCAGATGCCGCGAAATCTTCGGCTGGCTCAGGCCCAGCACCTCGACGAAGAAGCAGACGCACACCTCGTCCGCGCCCATCAGGTTCAGCAGCCGCAGCCGCGTCCGGTCGGCCAGCGCCCCGAACAGCAGCTCCGCGTCAGTCCCCTTCTTGCCCACGACTCAAGCCCTCCGGCACCTCGGAATAAATACGCCTTGACAGATATGTTCGCTTCGGCTATGCTCGCCTCACATTCGCGGAGGCGAATATAACACAAGCGTTCCACCGGGCGGAACCGAAGGCGTGCCCGGAGAAAGAGGGTGCGGGAGATGTCAGGAATAATTGACGCGGTGCGGTCGCGCTACGCCGAGACGGCGAAGAGCGGGCTGTCGAGCGGGCACACGGGCGTGCGCGCCGTGGCCGAGGCGTTCGGCTACACGGCCGACGAGTTGGCGTCCATCCCGGCCGAGGCGAACATGGGGCTGTCGTGCGGCAACCCCACGGCCACGGCCAACCTGCGCGCGGGCGAGACGGTCGTCGATCTCGGTTCGGGCGGCGGCTTGGACGTCTTCCTCGCCGCCGCGAAGGTCGGCCCGGCGGGCCGCGCCATCGGCATCGACATGACGCCGGAGATGATCGAACTCGCCCGCCGCAACGCCGCGCGGCGCGAGGGCGGCGCGCCCGCGAACGTCGAGTTTCATCTGGCGACGATTGACGACCTGCCGCTGCCCGACGCCTCGGCCGACTGCGTGATCAGCAACTGCGTGATCAACCTCGCGCCCGACAAGCGCGCCGTCTTCCGCGAGATCGCCCGCGTGCTCAAGCCCGGCGGTCGGCTCGCCGTCAGCGACATCGCGTTGAAGCAGCCGCTGCCCGCCGAGCTGGCGGCGGACGTCGAGGCCTACACGGGCTGCATCGCCGGCGCGATCACGGTCGACGATTACCGCCGGTGGCTCGTCGAGGCCGGCTTCGCCGAAGTCGCCGTCGTCGATTCGGGCGCAGACCTGAACGCCTACTCGCAGGTCGAAGGCCAGTCGGGCTGCTGCGCGCCGACGGCGACGGACGAAGCCGCGCGGGCCGAACTCAAGTCGCTGCCCGTCGCGGACGCGGCAGTCTGTTGCGCGCCCGCCGCGACGAACGACTCGACGCGGGGCGGCGCGACGGCCGAGCGCATCTCGTCCGGCTCTTACTCCTGCTGCGGCCCGGCGGCCGGCGACGACGCCGGCGGCGGACTCGGCGAACTGCTCGCGCGCTACAACGTCAACGAGTACGCGGCGAGCGTGAAAGTCTTCGCCGTCAAGCCGGCTTGACGGGCGGCGCGGGGGCCGGCGACGAGGCGCAACTCCGCATGACGACGCGCAACTCCGACGCGGCGGCCGATCTG
>DATCVD010000069.1:0-9570 GCA_036567125.1 Pyrinomonadaceae bacterium
GGCGTCGGCCGCCCCGCCGCCGGGCCGCCCGTTGCTGCCGTTCGTGTGTGTCGCCATCACGCGCCTCCCTGAGTTCAGCGCGACGGGTAGATTTGGTAGAGGAGGAGATAGACGAGGACGCCGGTCACGGAGACGTAGGCCCAGAGCGGCAGCGTCCAGCGCGCGACGCGCGAGTGGCGGTCGAACTGCCCGCGCCAAGCGCGGCGCACCGTCGTGACGACGAGCGGGACGATCACGACGGCGAGGACGGTGTGCGTCAGCAGGATCGTGAAATAGACGGGGCGGATCGCGCCCTGCCCCGTGAAGCGCGTCGAGCCGTGGTTGTAGTGATAGACGAGGTAGGAGCAGAGGAAGACGACCGAGACGACCAGCGCGGCGACCATGCAGCGCAGGTGCGCCGTGACGCGCCCGCGGCGGATGAAGTAGAAGCCGAGAGAGAGCAGCGCCGCGCTCGTCGCGTTCAGTCCGGCGTTGACGTGCGGCAGGAAAGAGAAGTCCATGATCTATATCTTCCGGCCCCGATCATAACACCCCGGCGCGCGGCCGCGCGAAGGCGCGGCAAGCGCCCGCGTCGCCGCGGCGCGCGGCCGAAAACCCTTCACGCGTTGTCGGTGGAAACTGTTAGCCCGCGCGGAAGGCCGCGGCGATCGCGCCCGTGTCCTCGTAGCCGCGGAACTCCGTGATTAGCCCGCCGCGCACGGTGAAGACGAGCGCCCACGGGTTGTCGAAGGTCTTGCCCGTCGCGCGCACCCTCCCGCGCTCGAAGCCGAGGGCGACGACCTTGTCGTGCTGCGCGACGAACTCGCGCGGCTCGAACGCCTCGAACTCGACCGCGCCGCCGAGCAGTTGGAAGAACTGCGAAGCGCCCGCGTGCCCACGGCGCTCGCCGGCGTAGGGCACGACTTCCGGCGCGCCCGGCAGGAACCAGACCACGTCCTCCGCGAGCAGCGACATGAGCGTCGCCACGTCGCCGCGGCCGAAGGCTTGGAAGAGCCGCCGCACCGTCTCGGTGTTCTCGCGCTCGCTCATTCGGCCCCCTTCTTCGCGGCCGGCGCGTGCTTCTTCGCGGGCGCGGGCGCGGCCGAGACCTCGCCGTAGCCGCAGCGCTCGCACTCCCAGAGCGGGAAGACCGCGTCGGGGTTGGCCTTGTCCTCGTACACGGCGCGCAGGCTGGGGATGATCTTCCCGCCGCAGCGCGGGCACGCGCGCCCGCGCATCGCCTCGCGCGAGTTGTCGGGTTTCGGCTGTGAGTCGTCGGCCATTGTTCTCCACGCGTGACTGACTTTAGCGCCGGTCGTCGGGCGGGTCGCGCCGCCGGTACGCGGCGACGAACAGCGCGCAGAAGATCGCGACGGGCGGGCAGAGCAGCACGATGATCGCGTAGTTCAGGTTCCGCGCGCCGGCCCCGTCGAGGCCCGAAGCCGACGCCTTGCACATCGCGCACTGCGCGCCGGCCGAGTCGGGCGCGGCCAGCAGCAGCAGCAGCAGCGCGAGGAGCGCCGCCGCCGGCAGGAGTCGCGGGATTTCTGCGCGCGCGCGTCTCACGTCCGGAAGCCTCAGTGCGTCGGCTGCGCCGCGGCCGGGGCGGCCGGCTGTTGTGACGGCGGGCGGACGTTGCGCAGGCGGAAGCCGTCGGGGAAGAAGACGAAGAGCAGGCAGATGCAGATGACCATCGCCGGGATGAGGGCCATCACGAGGCTCTGCCGCTCGAACTTGAGGTGCATGAAGTAGGCCAAGATCAGCCCGGCCTTGATCACCGAGAGGCCGATCAGGATCGTCAGCATCAGGATGAGGCCGACCTCGATGTAGGCCAGCGCGACCTCGACGACCGTCAGCACGAGCAGGCCGAAGAGCACCGCGCCGAACAGCTTGACCGAACCCTCGAAGTGAACCGGCTCGGCGTCCTTGCGCGCGGTCAGCTCGTCCTCGGCGGCGAGGAAGCTGCGGATGTAGCCGCGCTCGTGCGCCCACAGGATCGGGTTCACGAGGAAGACGAGCGCGAGCAGCGCGAAGACGGACGCGACGAAGAGGCTGTCGATGGTCAGGAAGTCGCCCGACCAAGTGAAGTTGGCGGCGGCCAGCAGCAGGAAGACGGCCGCGAACAGCAGGCAGACGGCGTTCAGGATAACGTCCTGCTTCCCGGCCAGCCGCCTCAGTCCGCCCAGTCGTGTGCTCATCGCAAGTCCCTCGCTCCTCTCGTTCGAAGTCGCGGCCGCGCGGCGCGCCTTTAGTGCGGCATCTGCTCCGGGTTGAAGTCAACGGAGAGCAGGTAGATCAGCGGGAAGACGAACATCCAGACCAGATCGACGAAGTGCCAGTAGAGGCCGCTGATCTCCACGTCCTCGTGCGTGCGCCGCTTGATCGTCAGGGCGACCGCGCCGAGGTAGCCGACGCCCGTCAGGACGTGGAACATGTGCAGCCCCGTGATGGCGAAGAAGCTCGCGCCGAAGAGCGGCGAGGCGTTGGGCCAGCGCGCGAGCCACGCGGAGGGCAGCTCGAAGGGCTTCAGGCCGTAGTCGTTGATGAGGTGCAGCCACTCGTAGAGGTGGAGGCCGAGGAAGAGGAGGCCGCCGACCATCGTCGCGCCGATCCAGCGGCGCGCGCGCTTGCGGTCGCGCCGCGCGGAGGCGGCGACGGCCATCACCATCGTGAAGGACGAGGCCAGCAGGCACAGCGTCATCACGGTGGAGAACAGGATGCTCGGGCTGAAGGCGAAGGGCGTGGCCCACTGCTCGCTCGACAGGCGCGCGTAGGAGTAGGCGATGAGCATCGCCGAGAACGTCAGCGCGTCCGAGACGATGAAGAGCCACATGCCGAGCTTCTTGTGGCCGACGCGGAACGGGAACGCGCCGCCGCCCCAGTCGTCCGCCACCAGTTGACCCTTGTGATGTGCTTCCGCTGTCGCCGCCACCGCCTCACCTCCAGAAGAATAGGAGTCCGAACAGGTAGAGCCAGAGACCGTCCATGAAGTGCCAGTAGAGGCCGACGGCGTCGGCCCGCGCCGCGCCGACGATCTTGGCCTGACGCTTCGCGTCGCCCGAATCGCGCCGCGCGCGCGCGAGCAGGTAGCCGAGTCCGAGGACGCCGCCCGCGAGGTGCAGCCCGTGCAGGCCGGTCAGCACGTAGAAGAAGGAGCTGTGCGGGTTCGTCGCCAGATAGACGCCCTGCGCGACGAGTTGCCGCCAAGCGAGCAGTTGCAGCGCGAGGAACAGCGCGCCGAGCGCGAGCGAGGCCCAGAGCCAGAGGCCGTAGCCCCGCGCGTCATCCCGCCGCAGAGCCCGGCGGGCCAGCTCGAACGTCGCGCTGCTCGCCAAGATGACGGCCGTGCTCGCCCACATGAGCGGCGGGATCGAGATCGGCTGCCAGCCCGCCGTCCCCGCGCGGAAGACGTAGGCGCTCGTCAGCGCGGCGAACATCATCAGGATCGCCGCGATGGCGACCCACATCCCGATGCGGTACTGAAAGGGCTGCGCCGCGTCGCCGAGCGGGCCGTCGTCGCCCGGCGGGCGCGGCCCCTTCGAGCCGTTGCCGTTCCGCGGGCGCTGGCCGAGGCCGTCGAGGCCGAGGCCCTTCGAGGTGACCGCCGCCCCCTCGCCCGTCTTAGTGGTGACCGTTACCGCCATTCCCGCCCGCCCCCCGTACTCCTTGACCCTCGACCTGCACCTGCCCGTGCGCGTCCAAGTTCGCCTCGCCCGAATCGGGCGTCGTCTGCAAGATGTAATCCTCCGGCGCGCCGGGCACGGAGAACTCGTAAGCCCCCCGGTAGACCGTCGGCGCGATCCCGGCGAAGTTGTCGTGCGGCGGGGGCGACGGGATCACCCACTCCAGCGTCGTCGCCTCCCACGGGTTATCGCCCGCCTTCGCGCCCTTGAACATGCTCCAGAAGAAGTTGAAGAGGAAGATCAGCTGCGCCGCGGCCGTGAAGAACGCGGCGATGGTGACGGCGAGGACGAGCGGGTCGAGCGAGCGCAGGAAGTCGTACTCGGCGAACGACGAGTAGCGGCGCGGCATCCCGACCAAGCCCATGACGTGCATCGGCATGAAGATGCCGTAGACGCCGACGAAGGTCGGCCAGAAGTGCAGCTGGCCCAGCCGCTCGCTCATCATCCGGCCGAACATCTTCGGGAACCAGAAGTAGACGCCCGCGAAGATGCCGAAGATCGCGGCGACGCCCATCACCAGGTGGAAGTGCGCGGGCACGATGTAGGTGTCGTGCATGGCGAGATCGAGCGAGGACTGGCCGAGGATGAGGCCCGTAATCCCGCCCGCGACGAAGAGGGAGACGAAGCCGATGGCGAACATCATCGGCGTCGTGAAGCGGATGCGCCCGCCCCAGAGCGTGCCGAGCCAGTTGAAGGTCTTGATCGCGGAGGGCACGCCGATGGAGAGCGTCAGGATCGAGAAGGCCATGCCGGAATAGGGACTCATGCCCGACAGGAACATGTGGTGGCCCCAGACGAAGAAGCCCAGTAGGCCGATGCCGAACATCGCGAAGACCATCGCGCGGTAGCCGAAGATCGGCTTGCGGGCGAAGGTCGAGAGGATGTGCGAGGTCGCGCCCATGCCGGGCAGGATCGCGATGTAGACCTCCGGGTGGCCGAAGAACCAGAACAGGTGCTGCCAGAGGATCGGCGACCCGCCCTTGTTGGGCAGGAGGTTGTCGCTCATCACGATGCCACCGGGGATGAAGAAGCTCGTGCCGGCGTGGCGGTCGAGCAGGAGCAGCACGCCCGCGGCGAGCAGGACGGGGAACGCGAGCAGCGCGAGCACGGCGGTCGTGAACCAAGACCAGCACGTGAGCGGCATCCGCATCAAAGACATCCCGCGGCAGCGCATGTTGAGCAGGGTCGTGATGAAGTTGAGCGCGCCGAGCAGCGACGCGACGCAGAAGATCGCGATTGAGCCGGCCCACAAGCTGACGCCCGCGCCCTGCCCCGGCCCCGCCGCCGGGATCGCCGAGAGCGGCGGGTAGCCCGTCCAGCCGCCGATGGGGCCGATGGTTCCGCTCCCGCCCGTGATCCCGCCGAGCATGTCTTTCACGACGCTCGACTGCCCGATGTTCGCGTAGCCCTCGACGAAGATCGCGGCGACGAGGACGAGGAGGCCGACCAGCGTCACCCAGAACGAGAGCATGTTGAGGATGGGGAAGGCCATGTCGTCGGCCCCGACCTGGATCGGCAAAAAGTAGTTGCCGAAGCCGCCCTGCGGCGCGGTCGTCAGCACGAAGAAGACCATCATCGTGCCGTGCATCGTCACGAGCGAGAGGTAGAACTCGGGCGTCATCACGCCGCCCGGCGCGCCGCCGGGGAAGAGGTATTCGAGGAAGGCGTACCCCTTGTTGTCGGCCGAGGAGAGCTTCAGGCGCATCAGCAGCGACATCAGCATCCCCATGAACGCGGAGAACAGCGCGAGCAGCAGGTACTGGATGCCGATCACCTTGTGATCGATGCTGAAGACGTACTTGCGGATGAAGCCGGTCGGCGCGGGGTGGCGGTGAACCTCGCCGTGCCCTTCCGCGTGCTCGGCAACCTCCGCGTCCGGGTGCGTGTTGGGTTGGCTCGCCGTGACCTCGTCCATCGTTATAAAAACTCCTCTCGCCTGAGGATCGTCGAAAATGTGACTGCTTGAGACGGCCCGTCGCCGTCGCCGCCGCCGGCCTCCGCCCGGACGGCGGGGGCGGCTACTTCTACAACTACTGCGGGCGCGGCTGCTGCGGCGTCGTCGCGTCGCCCGCCGGCTGCTGCGACTCGTGGCGCGTCCGATACTCTCTGAGCAACTGCGTGACGCGCTGCTGGAACTGCGCCTGCGGCATGCGGGCGAGTTCGTCGTACTGCGCCTGCGGCAGCACGAGCATGTAGCTCTTCATCTTGAAATGGAGCTGCCCGCACAGCTCGGCGCAGGCCAGCTCGAACTTGCCGGTCTGCACCGGCGTGTACTGCACCTTGATCGACATCCCCGGCACGGCGTCCTGCTTGAAGCGCGTCTCGGGAACCCAGATCGCGTGCGTCACGTCCTTCGAGCGGAGCGTCAGCTCGACGGGGCGGTTGACCGGCACGATCAGGGTCGTGACGACCGAGTCGTCCTTCGCGTGCGGGTCGTTCGGGTCGAGCCCGACGAAGTTCAGCTCGGCGTCGCGGATGAGCGTCGGCTCGGTGCGGCCGTGGGCGTTGTCCGCGCCGGGGTAGTGGAAGTTCCACTGGAACTGCTGCGCGTAGACGTGGATGCGCGTCGCGCCGGGCGGCGCGTCGTAGAAATGGAGGTTGGCCCAGACGCGCTGGCCCAAGAGGCCGACGCCGACGAAGATGACGAGCGTGATGATCGTCCAGATGATCTCAAGGCGGTTGTTGCCGTGCGAATAGACGGCGCGCTGGGTGCGGTCGTTCCGCTTCGCGCCGTAGCGCCAGACGGCCACCGCCAGCCCCACCTGCGCGCCGACGAACGAGATGCCGACGACGACGATGGTCAGCAGGAACTGCGCGTCGTAGGCCGGCGAGTGCTCGGTGATGCCGGGCGGCAGCCACCAGCGCCCGTCGAGGAAGAGCCAGACCGAGACCGCCGTGATCAGCACGATCAGAACCGCCAGCAGACGACCCATCGAGACCTCCGTCGTAAACGGTCAATCGTGAATCGTGAATAGAAGTTGGACGGTTTTCCGTCCTGAACTATTTACGATTTACGATTCACGATTCACATCTTGGTAACCATCAGGCCGAACAGGAAAGGCAGGTAGAGCACGGACGCAAGGAGCACGCGGCGGGCGTTGCGCCGCGAGAGCGTTAGCGCGGCGGCCCCGCTGGCGCACAGGAAGAGGCCGCCGAGCAGCAGCGCGCCGAAGAAATAGACCACGCCGCTGATGCCGAGCGCGGCGGGCGCGAGGCTGACGGGCACGAGCAGGAGCGTCCACAGCACGATCTGCTGCTTCGTCAGCCGGCCCTCCGGCTCGACGACGGGCAGCATCAGGATGCCGGCGCGCGCGTAGTCCTCGCGGTACATCCACGCGATGGCGAAGAAGTGCGGGAACTGCCACAGGAACAGGATGGCGAAGAGCACCCACGCGCCGGTCGGGAGCGCGCCGCTCGCCGCGGCCCACCCCAAGAGCGGCGGCACCGCGCCGGGGAACGCGCCGACGACCGTCGAGAGCGAAGTCCGGGTCTTCAGCGGCGTGTAGAGGCCGAGGTAGCCGACGACGACCGACAGCCCGCAGAGCGCGCTCAAGGCGTTGACGAAGAGGGCGAGGTGCAGTTCCCCGAAGGCGGTGAGCAGCAGGCCGAAGGCGAGCGCGGCCGCGGGCCTGACGCGCCCGGCGGGGAGCGGGCGCGCTTCGGTGCGGCGCATCAGCGCGTCGAGGTCGCGCTCGTAGTACTGGTTCAGCGTCGAGACGCCGGACGAGAGCAGCGCGACGCCGAAGAGCGTGTGGAGGAAGGCCGCGAAGTCGAACCCGCCCTCCGTGCCGAGGAAGAAGCCGGCGGCCATCGTCAGCAGGACGAAAGAGGTGATGCGCGGCTTCGTCAGTTCGAGGTAGTCGGCCGCGCGCTCGCGGGTTGACTGGCGCGCCGCCGCGGCGGCGGCCGGCGGCGCGCTCAACTCGATCTCGTCGGCCGGGATGGTTTTGCTCGACAAACTATAAAAACCTCGGTGACTAACTCGCGATCAGTCTGGGCGTTTCGGTCTACGGGAGCGGCGCGGCCCCATTCTCTCACCCGCACGGGCCCGCGCGCGATTCCGCGTGCGCGGCGGCGCGATGAAAAAAACTGATCGCGCGCGGCGCGCGCCGCTAATGTTTCATCAGCATCGGGAACTCGATGGCCGGCAGCACTTCGAGCGAGCCGGGGCGGAACTCAAGGCTCGCCGCCGCCGCGTCGAACTGGAAGTCCTGCGTCTTCTGCTCCTTCGCGCCGACCGTGACGGTCTGCGTCTTCTCGCCGAAGCGCTCGTGCCACGCGGCGACGGTGTAAGTGCCCGGCGGCAGGCCCGCGATCTGGAAGCTGCCGTCCGCGCCGGAGACGGCGTGGAAGGGGTGGCGCAGGACGTGCACGTAAGCCTTCATCCACGGGTGCTGGTTGCACTTGACGGGAACCTGCGCCTCGGCCCGCGGGAATTCCTTGACGATGGCCGGCGCGCCGGAGCTTTGCGCCTGATTGAAGGGCTGGTTGCTCTTCGGCTGCGCGTTGACGTTGTGCGTCGTCGGGTCGCTGTTCGTCACGCGCAGCTTCTGCGTGTTCATCATGCCGAGGACGTGCGGCAGGTACTGGCAGCCCTTCTGATCGAGCAGGACTTCGGCCGCGGGCGGCGCGAAGGAGAAGGCCGTCAGGCTCCGGCCCTCGGCCGTCTTGCCCTCCTTGACGTAGATGAAGACGTTCTGCACCTTGCCCGAGTTGACGACCGCGTCTTCGGAGAGCGGGTTCGGGTTGTTGGCGGCGCAGGCGTTGTCGGCGTCCATGCTGATGGCGCGGCGCTCGGGCGCGGAGCCGTTCAGGTTGACGACGCCGGCCAGCGTGCCCTCGTTGCCGCTCGGCTTGTAGGCCGCGGCCGCGACCTCCGCGCCGCCTTCTTCCTCGTCCTCCGCCAGCTCGTCGTCGTCGCCGCCGCAGGCGAGGGCGAAGGACAGCAGCGTGACTGAGAGCAGCAGCGCGAGCGCGCGGCGCAAACGGACGAATGGCATGTCAGGTGTCTCCTAAATGAATGTTCGCTAGCCGTTGCCGGCTATTCTAGTACCTCACGGCCCGCCGAACAAAACTCGACGCGCGGGACGGGCCGCCGCCTCGCCGCCGCGCCCCGCACGCACGGCCTTGCGCGGGCGCAGCGCGACGCGCTTCGACGCCTTTGACAAAGCGGCGCGCTGCGAAAACTTCTTGCGCCCCGCCCGCCTCGCCTTCGGCGGCCGGCCGTAGTCCTTCGACCCGTGGTGGCTGCTGCCCCCGATTGCCGAGGTGGACGACTGCTGCGAGGCGTTCGTGCTCTCGCCGGTGGGCGAGCGCCCGCCGGTCGCGGCGGGGGAGCCGGAGGCTAGGCGCGACTGCTCCTGCGGCGTCAGTTGCAGCATGTAGCGAACGAGCAAATCTGCGTGGTCGCCCTTGTACTCGTTGAAGGATTCGGGCAGCGTGCCGTTGAAGACCCAGCGCTCGCCGTCGCGCTTGAACAGCTCGGAAGGCATCGCCGTGCCCGGCATCACCTTCTGCGGATCGAGCAGCCAGCGGAACGTCCAGCCGGGCTGGAGGCGCTGCCCGGCTTGCAGGAAGTTCGGCGCGTTCGCGCTCTTGTCGTGCTCGACGTTGCCCGTCAGGTGGCACTTCAGACACGGGGCCTGCTCCGACGTGAACAGCGCGCGCGCCAGAGTCATCTCCTGATCCGTGAGCGGCGCGACCTCCGGCTTGATGTACGGCTCCTGCTGCGAGGAGACGGCCATGAAGAAGCGGACGAGCGCGCGCAGCTCGTTCGGCGAGAAGTTGAACGTCGGCATCCGCGCCTTCAAATACGTGCGGACGCCGTTGCGGTTCGCGCCCGGCTGCGGCGGCATTTCCGGCCCCTGCTCGACGCGCGCGGGCGCGTTCACCGGCCCGCCCGGCACGC
>DATCVD010000070.1:0-9142 GCA_036567125.1 Pyrinomonadaceae bacterium
GGCGGCGCGGCGACGCCCCCGGACGGGTCTAGTCCGCCCGTGTCGCGCTCGTTCGCCGGCAGCAACCTGCGGGGCTTCGCGGTCGTCGCCGGCCGGAGTTTGCAGTCGGCCGAGCGCGTCGCGGGCGGCGTCAGAGTCCGCTCGGTCTTCGCGCGCGAGCACGAGAAGACGGGCCGGCGCGTGTTAGACGTGGCCGCGCGCGCCGTCGAAATCTTCGCGGCGCGCTTCGGCCCCGCGCCCTACCCGCTCGTGACCGTGGCGGAAGCGCCGTTCGCGGCCGGGGTGGGGAGCGCCGAGTTCACGGGGCTGTGCGCGATAGCCTCCGCCTACTACGTCGATTTCGACTCGGCGGCCGTGCGCAACCTCCCCGAGATCGTGCGCGAGCAGCGCACGTCGGTCGAGGACAGTCTGGAGTTCGCCGTCGCGCACATGATCGCGCACCAGTGGTGGGGCGGCGCGGTGGGGAGCGACCCGGCGCGCCAACCCGTCCTGGACGAAGCACTCGCGCACTGGTCGGCGCTCGTCTATTACCGCGAGGCGCACGGCGCGGAGCGCGCGGCCGAGGCGAGCGAGGATCAGCTGCGCGGCGTTTACGAAATCTACCGCACCTTCGGCGGCGAGGACATGCCGGCCGACCGAGCCGCGCGCGAGTACCGCAACTCGTTCCAGTACGCGGCCGTCGTCGCGGCGAAGGGCGCGCTCGCGCTGGCGGCGCTCGAAAAACTGCTCGGCGCGGAGCGCGTCTTCAAGGCGCTGCGCGGCTACCACGAGGCCAACCGCTTCGAGGTCGCCGAACTCGACGACCTGCGCGCCGCGCTCGTCGCCGAGGCGGCGCTCGCGGAGCGCCGCGCCGTCACGCGCACGCTCGCCCGCTGGCTCTCGCAGCGCCACGGCGACGAAGACATCTCGCCGCCCAACGCCCAACTCGCCTCCGACCTCGGCCTCTCGGTCGAGCGCGGCCCCGCCGCCCAGAACCCCGGCAACCGCTTCTCCCGCCTCGGCAAATTCTTCTGGCGTCAGATGACGCGCATCCGCTGATTCCGCCGCCCCGCTTGGCGCTAAGCGTTTTGCCTCTAGGGCCTAGCCCCGTTTCAGCCTGCCTGCCTGAGTTTTTGTGGGACGATTGTGGTACGGCGGGCCTGCGCCGCGATCCCGGTCGCTGCGAGAAGCCCGTCGTCGGCCGGATGGATGTAACGCTCGGTCTGCTTGGTGTTCGAGTGCCCCATCAGCCGCGCGATCTTCTTCAGGTTCACGTCCGCATCAACGAGGCGCGAGCCGCACTCGTGCCGCAGATCGCGGAAGCGAGAGTCCTCGATGCCGGCGGCCGCAAGGCACGGGTCTGGTATTCCACGCCGCCTGTATGGGTTCGGCCTCCCATCGCTGTCGTTAGTCGTAATGCCGGTGCCGAATCGGGCCAAATCAAGAACGGCGAATTGCCTTTGATGTGGCACATGAAGGGCATTGTGTGCCATGAATAGAATCAGAGGGCGCGCAGAGGAGGCGTACCTCCTCTGCGCGCCCTCTTGCGCTGTACGCGGAGAATCGCCTACGGCTCGACGGGCACGCGCGGTGAAAAGCTGAAGCCGAAGACGGAGCCGGCCTTAGTGATCTCCGGGCCGCCCCACAGTCCCTGCCAAGATTGTTCGACCGTGCCGTCGCTGGCGACGACGAGCGTGATGGGCGTGGCGGTGAGCTTATAACTGCGGCGCACATCCGCCGAAATCATCGCCACACGCAGCGGCACGGGCACCCCGCCGCCGATCTCACGCAGGTACTCCTCGATCTTGGCCGGGTCTTCCGTTCCGGCGACCACGCCGATAATCTCGAAGCGTTCCTTGTCGGCCCGCTCCACCAACTCGCGCCAGTGGGCGAACTGCCCCCGGCAGTAGCGACAGGTCGGCGTGAAGAACAGGAGGACGCGCTTCGGCCCGCGCCCGTCGTAATTCACCGCGAGCGACTCGCCGCTGAGTCCTTTCGCGGAGAACGGCGGCAGCTTGTCGCCGGCGTGCAACTCGTCGGGCTGATACCTGCTCAACTCGGCCCGCAGTTGAAGATTCTGCCTGATGAGCAGCAGGTTGGCCGCGGCGAACGAGAGGAGTAGCAGGCCCGCGACCACGGCCGGCAGCTTCTGACGAACATTCGTCGACATACCTTCGCACCTCCCGCCCTAGTTAACTTTTGAGGCTGTGGCCGCTTTGCCGGCGTCGGGCACGGGCGAGCCTATCGACGCGCCGAGGGCGGCCGCAACCCTCAGCTCCGGCCGCCGGATGCGTTCGGCGAGGGCGAGAGTCCCGGCCTCGTCCTGCCGCGAGAGACGCTGGAAGGCCGGGAGCAGGACGTAAGCCAAATCCATCAGCGTCTCGGCGTACTCCTTGCGGCCTTCGGTGCCGGGTTTCTCGTCTGACTTCAGCGACGGGAGGGCATTGATGACCTTAACCGCCGCCTGCGTCGTCGGGAGCACGCGCGTCTCGTCCACCTTGACGTAGAGCGCGGCGAGCTCCAAGAGCGCGACGGCTTTGCGCACCGTGTCGTCGGCCGACTCGACGAGCCTCGCGGCGTCCTGCATCACCTCTCTGGCGCGCACCACCTCGCCGGCCTCGTGGTATGAGGCAGCGACCCACTGCCACCCCAGCGCGCGCAGCAGCGGATCGCGGAGGTTGGACGCCGCCTTCGCCGCGGCCTCGTAGTCTTTCTTCGCGGCTGCCTTGCGCACTACATCGCCGAGGAACTGGTCGCGGTAGGGGATGAAGTACCGCTCGTCGCGCTCGCCCTCGGCCCTGATCTTCATAATCAGCTCGATTGCGAGTGTGAGCCGGTCGGAGTCGAGCGCGCGCTGCGCCGCGCGGCTCAGGTACTCGCGCCGGAGTTTTTCGTCTTTAGCCCCCTCGGCCTCCGAGATCATCTGTCCGAGCGGGTCGGCGCTGCGCCTGATGTTGTCGTCGGACGTCTCCCGCTCCCGCGCCTGCCGCGGCTGCATCGAGGCGAGCGTCTCCAACTGCGCGCCCGCCTGCGCGTAGTGCGCGGGCAAAAGCCGCTCGACGGCCGCCATGTTCGCGCGCAGCAGGTTGTAGGCGAGGGTCTGCTCGCCGGGCGGCAGTGCGGTCGGGTTAGCCGAGGCCCGCACGATCTGGCCGAGGAAGCGGGCCTTCAACGCCGCGGGCGTCGCCTCGCGGTGCAGGTACTTGTTGGCGACGCCGAAGAGGTAATTGGCGGGGTAGCCGGCGGGCGCGCGCTCCATCGCGCCGAGCAAGTCCGCGAGCAGCCGGTTGACCTCATCGGGTTGCGTCTCGTCGAGGCGGCTGAGGAAGAAGTTCAGGCTTGAGTCGGCGACGGGCGTGTCGCCCGCGATGTTGCGGCGCATGATCTCGACGGCCTTGGCCGCTCCGTCCGCGCTGCCCAACAGTTCGTAAGCCGTGTCGAAGCCGCGGGCCGCGCCTTCGAGGTCGTACTTTTTAACGAGCTGCTTGGCGAGTTCGGGCGCGCGCACTTGGAGGGTGGCGAGCAACTGCCGGCGGAACAGCCCGGCGTAGTGGCCCGGTATCGCGGCCTCGTTCTCCTGCAAGTCCGTAAGCGCCTCGGCCGCCAGCGACTCGGCCGCCTTCGCCGCTTCGGGCGTCTTCTCCGACCATAGGAAACGCGCGGCGCGCAGCCGCAGGAAGACGCGCACGGCCGGCTCGTCGAGCGACTTGATCTTGTCGGACGCGCTGGCGATCACGGCCTCCGCACGCTGCCGCTTGAGCTGCGCGTTGGCCTGCGAGGGCGCGGCCTGCCCGGCCGACACGCCCGCGCACGACAGCAGGACGAGAGACCCGGCGACGAGATGCCTGAACACTGCTCTCACTCTCCTTCCGCTCGTTGGTGGCCGCCTTGCAGGCCCAGCCAGAAGCGGGCCTGCAAGGCGGATTACGGGGCGACGGCGGCTAGTCGTTTGCCCGCCCCGGCACTATGAATCTGTCAGCGCCGCAGGGGCTTTCAGGGCGGGGCCGGCCTAGACGCTCCCCTCCTCCATGGCGGGGCCGCCCAAGCTATCGCTGCACTTCGTCTCCTTCGTAGTGTTGTCTGAGAAATACGACGTGCAGCCCCTGTAATCCTCGCAGACGCACCTCGTGGCGTTGGCCTCGCACGTCACCACCTTGGTGCCGCCGCACCTCGCCGAGCCGTCGGCGGCGAGGGCGGGGGTAGGGGTCACGAGCAACCAGGCGCTCGCCATCAGCAGACTTAGGCAGACGGAGAGGGCGGACAACTTCCAAGCTTTTCTCATACTGACCTCCTAATCGATGGACGGACTAGCTGCCGACGCCTCGCGCCGACCTCGCGCGGGGCGCAGTGCGCCGGGCGATCAGACGTTCCCCTCTTCCATGGCGGGGCCGCCGAAGCTGCTGCACTTCTTCTCGCTCGTCGTGTTGTCGTTGTATGTGACCGTGCAGCCGACGCCGTCCGTGCAGTCACACTTTTTGACGTTGCTACAGTCCATGCAGCACAGCACCTTCCATCCGCCTCCGCAGTTGGCCGAGCCGTCGGCCGCCTTCGCGGCCGTCGGGTTGATCGCCAGCCACAAGCTGATCACCAGCAGGCAC
This sequence comes from Pyrinomonadaceae bacterium, assembly GCA_036567125.1. Classification (GTDB taxonomy): domain Bacteria; phylum Acidobacteriota; class Blastocatellia; order Pyrinomonadales; family Pyrinomonadaceae; genus JAIVGV01. The sequence goes on from DATCVD010000070.1 coordinate 4,578, forward strand.
GCGCAGATCGATAACGCAGAACCGAGCAGAAATCTCCTCATGGGTTCCTCCACAAAGTACAGGTCGATAAAGCCCGCGAACGGGCCGATTAACGGGCCATTGAGTTGAGGGGCGACGGATCAGCCTCTGCCGGGGTGACGGCCCGGTACGAGCTGAAGTGAAGGCTTCGATGACGGCACTTCAGCTTGCGGGAACTGAGTGACATCCCTTTCCGTTTGTCTATGACGATGTGAGCGGATAGCGCCGGGTTAGTCAGGTCGCCCGGATACAGTGTACAGACGGCACAATAATAACCGGCGGTTACGCCTTGTCAACAATTATTTCTCCGCGAAATCATCCAAGCTTAGGACAGTCGCGCGCTCCGCCGGAAGCGGTAGGAGTAAGGGCCGCGCAGTTCATCGCGGACGCATTTCCAGTTAGATTTACCGCGCCGCTTGTGCTGCACGCAGGTCACTTCGTCGGGCATCGCGCCCGGCGGAGTCTTGGATAAAGATTTTGAATTTTTGTTTCCTTCATTCGCGTGCGGATTTGTCCGCCGTTCAAAGAACAATTTTTCATGGACGCTCGCGCATGAAGCTTCGGCAGTAGATGGGAGAGTGATGTTGGTATAGGTGCTCCCGCTGGAACGATTCTGGAACGATTTTTCTCTCACCTTCCTGCTTGTTCGTTCGTGCTCGCGCACCTGTGACGGCTGCAACCGCCGTCAATTTGTGAGTTTGTGCCTGATGCCGCGTCTTGGTTCTGAATATCATTCCAGATGACGCGCATCCGCCAGTTTTCAACGCCCCTCGTCCGCTGAGGCCGGCAAGTTTCGGGCTTTACGGCCGGCCTCACCCCGCCTCCCTGAGCCTTCCGGGAGCGATTGTGGCACGGCCGCCCGACGGCCGCGCGCCCTTGCCGGGACGTGTCTACGGGTTGCGGCTCGTAGTCCATTCGCGGCGTCTCAAGGCTGCGCGACGGCGCTCAGGCAGTAGAGCGTCTCGGCGCAGACGAACGTCCAGTCGGAGGCGGCCTTCGGGGTGGCCTCCTCGCCGAGGGTGACGACGAGGTGATCGAGCGCGCGGCGGACGCGGACGCGATCTTCGGGCGGCGCGCCCGCGCGCTCCGCGCGCCGCAGCCAGCGCGCCGAGGCTTCAATCGCCCACGGGTGCCAGAGGAAGCTGACGGCCTCGCGCGCCAAGAACTCGCGCCCTTCCGGGTCGCGCACCTGCGCGGTGAACTCGCCGCTGGCGGCCGGGAAACTGAGCGGGCGCTCGGCGCAGCGCGCGAGGTGGCGCGTCATCCCCGCGAGGATGACGGGCGGAATCTCGAACCCGGCTTCGTCCTCGGCGCGCAGGAGCGCGGCGTAGATTTGCAACGTCAGCCCGTCGGCCGTCTCGTCGATGCCCTCGCCCGAAGCGTACCAGCCGGGGATGGGCGCGTCGGCGTCGTAGTTGGCGGCGAGCCACGCGGCCGTCGCGCGCAGGTAACGGTCGCGCGCCTCGACGCCGCCGCGCCACGGCAGGTTCGCCTTGCGCAGCTCTAACAGCGCGAGCAGCGCGAGCACCGACGTGTAGGAGGTGTGCCGCGCCGGGTCGATCTGATCGGCGAACATGTTCCAGCCGCCGTCGTCGGTCGGGCGGAAGTGGTCGGCGGCCTCCTGCGCGTAGGCGAGCCAAGACTCGTACCGGCGGCGCTCTTCCGGGGTGAAGAGGTCGGGCCGCTGCAACGCCGCCGCGAGCGCCGTGATCGTCCAGAGCGCGGGCTCGGCCATCGCCTCGCGGTCGCCCCCCCCGTGCGCCGCCCAGCCGTACTTCACACCATTCCTCTCGACGGTGATGTTCTTCGTGAAGGGCACGGCGAGCGGGGCGAGCATCGGGCGCAGGTCTTCCGTGCGCGCCTCCGGCGCTCGGAACAGCGCGGCGAGCGCCTGCGAGTGGCTCCACACCGTGATCTGCGACTTGTCCACGCGCTTGAGTGTCGCCTTGATCCAGTCGCCGTCCGTGCGCCCGCCGATGATCGCCTCGGCGAGGCGGCGGCGCTGCGGGACTGCGCTTCGCCTGATCTCCTCCTCCGCGCGGACGGGCCGCATGACGGAGATGTCGTGTCGATCAATGAAGGTGCGCACGCTCTCGCCGCCCGGCAAACGCACGCCGAAGTCGGCTAACCCGGCGTAGGTGAGCGCGAGCAGTGCGAGGATGACGACGCCGGCGCCCGCCCGTTGAAAAGCCTGCCGCCGCCGCCGCTGCTGCTCGCGCTGGCGCAGCTCGTCGAAGCCGACGCCGAGCAGCCCGGCCAAGATTTTCAGCTTCGAGTTCTCGCGCCCGTCCTTGCCCTTGCGCGCGTCGGCCGCGATCGGCTCGACCCGATCCTCGGTGAGCGCGCCGTCCGCCCCGACGCGGAACCTGAGCGCGGGCGGGAAGCATTCGGGCTGGCCGAGTTCTGGCCGGTCGGTCGCGTTCGGCTCGCCGTCGACGATCAGGCAGAGCACGCGATCCTCGCGGCCTAACACTTTGAAAGTTTTGATCTCCTCGTTGACCCAGCGCGAGGCGGCCGAGCGCGGCGAGCAGACGACGACGAGCGTGCGCGAGCGCAAGAGCGCCCCGCTGATGTTGCCGCCGAGGTCGGCCGAGCCGGGCAGTTCTTCGCGGTCGCGGAAGACGGGGAAGAGTTTGGGTGGGACGGGGCCGAGCGCCGTCTGGCGGCCGACCAAACGCTTCGGCACGCGGTACGTCTCCAGCTCCTTGTGGAGCCACTGCGCCCACTCCTCGTCGCGGTGGCTGTAGCTGATGAAGGCCCAGTACTTGAACTCGCCGGGGGCGGCTGTCTGGTCGGGCGTCTCGTCGGGGGGCATCAACACGCTCCAACTGCCGTTGTCTCTGCTCTCGAACGCGCCGGCATTGTAGCAGAGGCGCGAGCCGGTCAGAGCCGGCGGCGCTGGCGGAATTTGGCTTCCGTCCTGAAGTCGCTTAGCAACTGCGCGCGCGGCGGCGTCCGTCGGCGCGGCCGCGTCGCTCTCTTAGGGGACGACGAGGCTGACCGCGTCGTAGCGGTGCGGCGCACGGTTCAGGCCGAGGGCGCGGGGGTAGGCGCGGGCGTCACCAACCTGTCTTTCACAAAAGTTCGCGCGGCCGATTCAGGAGGGACAACTTCCCTCTCGGGCCGGCGCGGCATCGGCCGCGCTTGGCGATTGGCCGCGGGATTCCCTATCATGGCCCGGCCAGCGCACACGAGAGCGCGCCGCGGTTCGGCGGTGCGCCTTCCAATTCCTTAAGCCGCAACACTCAGGCGCGGAACCCGCCGCCTGCTCGTCTTCGTACTAACACATTTGGGGCGCTCGCACGAGGCCCCCGCGCCCGCCCGCACTGAACAGGAAGATAACAATGATCCGAACACTCCGCTCGCTCCCCCTCGCGCTCTGCGCGTTCGTCGCCACCGCACTGGCGCAGCCGGCCCCCCAGCCGCCCGACCGCCCGCTCCTCCTGCAAAGTCCCACGGTCAGCCGCACGCACGTCGTCTTCTCCTACGCCGGCGACCTCTGGTCTGTGCCGCGCGAGGGCGGCGACGCCCGCCGGGTGACGGCCGGCGTCGGCGTCGAGACCGACCCGAAGTTCTCGCCCGACGGCCGGTGGGTGGCCTTCACGGGCGAGTACGACGGCAACGTCGACGTGTTCGTCGTCGAGGCCGCGGGCGGCGTGCCCCGCCGGCTCACCTTCCACCCCGGCGGCGACGGCGCGGTCGGCTGGACGCCCGACGGCAGGCAGGTGATCTTCGCGTCGGGCCGCAGCAGCTACGCGAACTTCACGCGCCTCTACACCGTGGGACTCGACGGCGGGATGCCGACCGAGATCGCGCTCCCGATGGCGACGCGCGGCTCCTTCTCCCCGGACGGCGGGCGCATCGCCTACACGCCGCTCTCGCAGTGGCAGCCCGACTGGAAGCGCTACCGGGGCGGCCAGACCTCGCCCGTCATCCTCGCCAACGTCTCGGACGCGGCAATCGAGCGCGTGCCGCGCGAGAACTCGAACGACACGCAGCCGATGTGGATCGGCGACAAGGTCTACTTCCTCTCCGACCGCGCCGGCCCCGTGACGATCTTCTCCTACGACACGAAGTCGAAGCGCGTCGAGCAGGCGGTCAAGAATGACGGCCTCGACATCAAGTCGGCGTCGGCCTCCGCCGCGGACGGCGTGATCGTCTACGACGGGTTCGGCACGATCAACCTGCTCGACACCAAGTCGGGGAAGACCACGCGCGTCCCCGTCCGCGTGCTCGGAGACATGGTGACGCTCAGGCCGCGCTTCGAGCGCGTGGGCACGCGCATCTCGAACGCGCGCCTCTCCCCGACGGGCGCGCGCGCCGTCTTCGAGGCCCGCGGCGAAATCCTTTCCGTCCCCGCCGAGAAGGGCGACGCGCGGAACCTCACGAACACGACCGGCGTCATGGAGCGCGACCCGGCGTGGTCGCCCGACGGCCGGTGGGTGGCCTACTTCTCGGACGAGGCGGGCGAGTACGCCCTGCACCTTCGAGCGCAGACCGGGATGGGCGAGGTCAGGAAGATCAACCTCGGCCAGCCGCCGTCGTTC
>DATCVD010000071.1:0-5340 GCA_036567125.1 Pyrinomonadaceae bacterium
GGCGGGGCGTTCGCGTCGCCCGCGCCGGCCGCGGTTCGTTCGTTCGTTGGTTCCGACCCCGCGCGCCGTCCCGCTCAGTTGCGGCCGAAGCGCAGGCGGTACTCGGTCGAGTTGAGGAAGCCGTTGACCATCGTGCGCGAGTCGGTCGGGTTCGCGTTCAGGTAGGCGAGCCAGTTGTTGAAGCCGCCCGGCTCGGGCGTCCGGCGCAGGTAGCCGTAGTACTGCATGGCGACGAACGACGGGTTGAACTCGGCCGCCCCGACCTCGTCCGAGTCGGCGATGGCGCGCAAGACCTGCGCGCGCGTGTACGTCCCGGCGTTGAGCGCCGTGACGAGGGCCGCGCGCGTGAAGTTGATCTTCGCGCCGCCTTCGGGCGTCGCCGGGTTGAAGGTGGCGACCGACTGCAAGTTGTAGCGGTTCATCAGCGTGTCGACGAACTGCTGGTTCGACAGCCCGCCGAGGGCCGCGCGGAAGTTGTCGCGGATCACGAACCCGGAGGGGAACTGCCCGCGCTTCTCGATCACCTCCGGCCCGGTCGTGCCCGTCAGCAGCCGCATGTCCACGGCGATCTCGGAGTACTCCGGCAGCCGGCCGAACGCGACCTTGTAGAAGCGGAAGGCGAAGCGGCCTTTGAGGTTGAACTCGACGGAGTTGAAGAAGGCGGCCGTGACCGTCAGGCGGTCGCAGCCGGGCGAGTTGTCCTGATTGGGGCAGGTGTTCAGGACGTTCGACCACGGCTCGCCGGCCTCCGGCTCTCTGGAGAGGAAGTCGAGGTAGTGCTGGCGGACGAAGAACGGGACTCCGGCGATGGGGTTCGCCGCGCCGTCCTGCCCCGGCCCCTCGTCCGAGGTGATGAAGAGCGTCGCCGACCCCTGCGCGCCGAGCGAGACGCCGCCGCCCTGCGGGGGCGAGAGTTCGATGAACACGTTCTCGGTCGGCTCGCCGTGCGAGTCGTCGATGAGCGGGATGGTGACGGCCTTGCTGCTCTCGCCCGCGTTGAAGGTGACGGTCTCGATGGTGGTGGCGTAGTCGCAGCGGGCGTAGGCGATGCCGGGCGTGCTGAGCGTGTCGTTGCAGGCGACGGCCGCGGCGTTATCGACCGTCCGCACGACGACGGTGTGCACGGCGTTGAGGTTGCCGGAGCGCGTCACCGTGACGGCGGCCGCCCGCGCCGCCTCGGAGGCGGTGTAGGTCGGCGCGCTGAGCGCGATGACGGAGTTGCCCGACTGCGCGTCGTCGTCGTCGATGATCGTGAGCACGGCCGTGCTCGGCGTGCCGAGCGTGACGCCGTTCGTCGGGTTAAAGAGCGAGAGGTTCAGCGTCTCGTTCGGCTCGTCGCCCGAATCGTTGAAGAGCCCGACGGTGATGACCTTCGCGGTCTCGCCGGCGGCGAAGTTGAGCGCGCCGGAGGTGGCCGTCGTGTAGTCGCCGGTGTCGGCGGTTCCGGGCAGGACGGAGTAGCCGACTAGGAAGGCCAAGTTCGTGCCGCCCGCGCGCGTGACGGAGACGGTGATGCTGCCTAGCCCCTCGGACACGCTGTACGCGGAGGTGCTGAACTGCACGGTCGTCGGCGTGCCGCCGCTCTGACTCCAGTTGAGGAAGATCGTGCCGTCGTCGGCGTTCCAGCCGTCCACGGCGATTCGGTAGGTCGTGCCGGCCGTCGCGTTGAAGGTGATGGAGCTGGTGCGAACGTTGCCCGAATCGACGTCGTCGTTCTTGGCGAGCGAGGTCAGCCCGTTGACGCTCGAACCGGTGTAGGCGGCGAGCAGGGTGTCGAAGTTACTGGCCGCGCCGCCGCCCTCGCCCGGCCCGGTGTTGAAGTTGACGGGGCCGGTCGCGGGCGCAGTCCACGTGTACCAGACGGACTTGCCGCCGGGGTTGCCGTCGTCCGAGTGGCTCGGCTCACCGACCTCTTTGGTCGCGCCGCGGTTCGTGCCCGTCACGCGGCCCGAAGCGCCGGGGAGCGCCTGAGCGTTGGCGAAGTGGTTGTTGGGCGGCTCGGGGATCGCGCCGATGGAGTAGCCGAAGAAGTCGAGGGCGCGCAGATCGTTGGGCGAAATCTCCTCGTGGCGGCCGCGCGGGAGCGTCGGGTCCATGATGCCGATGAAGGGGACGAAGCGGTCGTCCTTCCAGTGGCTCGCCTGCTCGTCGTCGCCGCCCGTGCCGTCGGGCTTGCCGGTCGAGAGTTGGAGTTCGCCCGCGCCGCTGAAATAGACGTGCGGATCGGTCTCCGTCGTGCCCGACGAGAGGACGCGCGGGGCCGACGAGAAGGTGCCGGCCGTGCCCGCGCCGGGGCGGAAGCGGAAGATGTCCCAGACGGTCGCGCGCAGCGGGTCGGACGGTTTGAGTTCGCGCCCGCCCACCAGCGAGGTGAAGCCGAGCGCGTGGCCGATCTCGTGGACGGCGACCGAGTCGAAGTCGGTGCCGGAGACGCCGTCGGTGTGGTCGAAGTCGAAGCTGAACTTCGAGTTGAAGCCGATGCGCGGGATGGTAACGTCGCTGTCGTTAACCGAGAAGCCCAGAGCGCGCATTACCGAGGCCGGGACGAAGAGGGTCGGAACTTCGCCGATGTCAGTCGGCAAATTCGACGCGGGGAGGTTGTTGAGCAGCGCCGCCTCCTCGGAGCCGGGGGTCGCGCGGCTGATGAGGCGCTCACGGACGTTTGCATAAGTGGGGAGGAAGCCGCCCGAGCTGGTCTGGCCGAGCGTATTAGTCCCGTAAGGCGTCGAGGAGCCGAAGAAGTCCGGGCCGTAGTCAACCTTGATGGTGACCGTGATCTGCGACGAGATCAGTTCCTCCCACTTGGCGGCGGCAGCGACGAACGCCTGCTTGGCCTGCGCGTTTTCGGGAAGCTCAAGCCTCGGCTCGCCGAGCAGGATGATCGTCAGCCCCGCCGAGGCGGACGCGGTGGCCGACTCTTTCCCCGGCAGGTGGTTGAGCTGAACGAGGGGGCGCTGCGGCCCTTCGTTGCCGGCCGGGCCGATCTCGTGCGGCGCGGCGAGGCGGCAGGAAACGTCGCCGTCGGGCCTCTGGTAGATGACGTAAGCGGGGCCTTCCTCGGCGACCGGAATCCGATCCTTCGCCGGCGCTTGCGCTCGAACGGCCGCGCCGAGCGGCGCGAGTGAGGCCAGCAGCGCGAAGGCGAGCGCGAGGCTCGCGGGCGCGCGGAGCACGGACATCAGGCGGGGCGACGACGCGCGGCGGGCGCGCGCACCGAGAGGGGAACGGGAAACTCTGTTCACTTCCTTGATTCTCCAAGGGCCGAGAAGGGCGGTTATTTTAAGTGTGCGCGGCTGCGCGAGGGCCGTCGCGTGCCGCCGAGCGGGACGCCTCGAACCGGGCCGACCGGTCGCGTCTTCCGACTTTGAGGGGGCGGCCCGCCGGGTCGCCGGTTGAGGCCGGAGTTCAGATGACCCAGCGACCCCGCCGGATGCTTCCAAACTAACACTTTTGTGGCCGAAACGTGAACGCTCTGCGACCCGCCTCCCGCCCCGGCAAAGGGCCGCCCCCGCCCCCCGCGGCCGGCGGACTGTCGGCGGCCTTCGCCCGTGCTAATATCTGCCGAGTCGAACCCGAAACCGCGGCCGTCCGCCCCCGCTTTTTCCGTAAAACAATGAGCCTCCACGAACCCGTCGCCCGGACGTTCACCCGCAAGCTTCTCGCCCCCGTTCTTCTGTCCGCCGCCGCGGCGTGCCTCGCGGCCGCGCCCGCGCGCGCGCAGTCGGGCCTCGGCGAACGGGTCGAGCGCGAGCTGCCCGCGCTCGTCTCCACCTACAAGCACCTGCACGCGAACCCGGAGCTGTCGCATCAGGAAGCGAAGACGGCCGCGCTCGTCGCGAAGGAGCTGCGCGCGCTCGGTTACGAGGTGACGGAGAACGTCGGCAAGTATCGGCGGCCCGGCTGGAAGTCTTACGGCGTGGTCGGCGTGCTCAAAAACGGCGCGGGGCCGACCGTGCTCGTGCGCGCCGACATGGACGCGCTGCCCTACGACCCGGAGCGCGGCGAGCAGACGGGCCTGCCCTACGCGAGCAAGGTCAAAGCGGTTGACGACGACGGCAAGACCGTCAGCGTGATGCACGCCTGCGGCCACGACGCGCACGTCGCGTCGCTGCTCGGCACGGCGCGGCTGCTCGCCGGGATGCGCGAGAGTTGGGCGGGCACGCTCGTCCTCGTCGCGCAGCCCTCGGAGGAGAAGATCGACGGCGCGCTCGCCATGCTCGACGACGGACTCTACACGCGCTTCCCCAAGCCGGACGCCGCGCTCGCCCTCCACGTCAAGGCCGACTTGGAAGCCGGAAGAGTCGGCGTCGTCGCGGGCGCGGCCCTCGCCAACTCGACGACCGTGCTGATCAAGGTGCGCGGCCGCGGCAGCCACGGCTCGCGCCCCGAAGACTCGATTGACCCCGTCGTCATCGCGGCCGAACTCGTCCTCTCGCTGCAAACCATCGTCAGCCGCGAGAACAAGCCGACCGAGCCGGCCGTCGTCACCGTCGGCTCGATCCGCGGCGGCGAGGCCCCGAACATCATCCCGAACGAAGTCGATCTCAAGCTCACCGTGCGCTCCTACGACCGCGCCCAGCACCGCAAAATCCTCGAAGCGATCCGCCGCCGCGCCGTCAACATCGCAGAGGCGGCGGGCGTCACGCCCGACCTGCTGCCCGAAGTCACCTTCGTCGAACCCGACGCCGAGGTGGTTTACAACGACCCGGCCCTGACCGAGCGGCTAACGGAAGTCTTCCGGCGCGAACTCGGCGGCGGCAACGTCGAGCGCGTCGAGAAGATCATGGGCGCGGAGGACTTCAGCCGCTACGCCGCCGCCGAGGTGTTCGCGCGTTACGGCCTCGCGCGCGAAGTCCCCATCTCGCTCTTCTGGGTCGGCGCGGCCGACCCCGCCCGGCTGGCCGAGGCCCGCAAGGCCGGCCGGCTCCCGACCACGCACCAGACCACCTTCGCGCCCGTGCCCGAGCCGACCATCCGCACGGGCGTCCGCGCGATGACCGCCGCCGTGCTCGAACTACTCAAGAAGTGAGTCAGGAGTTAGGGTTTAGGATTTAGGATTTAGGGGAGAGACTTACGCGGCGCGGCGCGGCGCGGGCCGTTGCTAATCTGTCTTTCCCTAACTCCTAGCTCCTAAATCCTAGCTCCTAGCTCCTAACCCCTGATGTCCCTCGATCTCGACCGCTACCACGCGACGATGGGCGACGCCGCGCTCAAGGAGGACGCGCGGCTCGGCGGCGAACTGCTGGGCGAGACGGAGACGACCTTCTACGTCACGCAGCGCAAGCTCGCCTGCGCGCCTTGCGTCGGCCACGAGCGCCTGCTCGCCGCGCTCGCGGCCCC
>DATCVD010000072.1:0-3678 GCA_036567125.1 Pyrinomonadaceae bacterium
GCGACATCCGGCGTAAGCGTCGTTCTCCGGAGAGGGCGCCGAAGAAGGCGGTGCCGCCAAGGTGCGCGAGCGCAGCAGCCGGTTCTGCCTCATCATCAACTGGCAGAGCACGTCGCGGACGTTCCTGACGAGGTGGAAGCGATCCGCGACCTGCACGGCGGCGGGCGCGCCCTGCGTGCTGCCGATGGCGTAAGCCGGGGCCCGGTCGCGGCTGATGACGTCGACGCCGGGATACTGCCTGAGCCACGCGCTCAGTGTAGCGGCCTCGCGGTCGGGCAGCAGATCGATGACGCGCCGCCTCTCTAAGTCAACGAGGATGGTGCCGTAGCGATGCCCCTTGCGGAAGGCGAAGTCGTCGACGCCTAAGACGCGCGGCGTGGGCGCACAGGGTAGCGTCGCCCGCCGGACGCGGCGGAGCAGCGTGTCGGGGCTAGTCCTGATCGCTAGCTTCGCCGTGGCACGCGCACCGGCTTCGCCGCCGAGCAGGAAGCCGATGAGTTCGAGCGCCTCATCCATCCTCGCCGTCTTGCTGGCGTAGCAGGCGACCACTCGCGGCAGCCGCTCGCAGAAGATGCGCTTCCTGCAGAGACTGTTCTTGCAGCGGAAGCGGCGCGTCCGTAGGTGGAGTCGCACGGCGATACCATGCCAGGGCAGGTCGGCCACGGAGCGCGTGTAGTAGCTGTGGACGCGTGCCGACGGATGACGGCAGCGCGGGCACTCAGCTTGGGTGCGTGTGGCTCTGACCACCAAGGTCAAAGAGCTTGGGTGCCGGATGATCCGCTCTAAGCTGATAGAGGTCGGGTCGGCCAGAAGGCTCGAGATCTGCATCGGCGGAGTCTACTGCCGGCCGCCGAAAAAGCATCAAATATGCGGGTGACCCCCGACATAACTATGTTTATCAGACTCTTTAAGAGTTATTTTACTTCTCTAACCACAACAATTGGTGGCTCATTTCTGGCTTCGGGTTCCGCTCCCGCGCGCATCCGTCACTTAGCCGTGTCCCGGATAAAGAGGTGTGACTGGTCGGGGTAGCCCGTGCCGAAGGTGATGTCGCCGGCGCGGTTGATGAAGAATCTTTAGCCGTTCGGGTAAGCGAAGGCTAGGCGTACAACTCCTGTCCTGCAATTCCTCGCCGGGGGCGGCATTACGATTAATGAGAATGATCTGAGACTGGTTGGGAATCGTAAGACCAGCAGTTCAGTCGCGTGCTTTGGTATCTGTTTTAAACATCTTGGACTATCGTTAAGGTAGAGCTTGACGCTGCCTGACAGCTTCAACTAGGAGTGAAGCTGTTGTTGATTATGCGGTGATAAGCATCTTCAAGAACTGAGAGCATTTCTTGGGCAGTTTGAAAGTCATAACGGTTTGCGAAAAGGCACTGTCCCGTATCGTAATCAAGTACGTCTATATCGACGGCCCCACTCTCCCACGCCGAAATACTTGCTCCACGGGAATTAGTCTCAAGAATTACATTCATCGCGGGTGTTGGCAGCGAACGCCGCTTAAATTCAATATGAACGCCTCCGCTTTCTTGCTCTGCACGCTTACCCACGAAGAACTTCTCAAACTCGGACAACATACGGACTCCTCAGAAGCAGATTTGGTTGCGCAACGAGTAATTTTTCTCGCGGGCGGCATCCGGGGAGCTGGTAGCCCTTCTCTCAGTGCTCGTCGAGCATAGATGCTTTGCGGCCCAAGAATTAAACCCCCGGCCCCCGCCTTTATTAACTACGGAGGCCGCAGGTACGTCAACCTCGACGTGTAACTTCACGACTTTTGCCTGCCTCAAGTATGCGGAAGCATTCGCCGTGTAAGCGCCATCATCCGGTCGAGCATATCGTTGTACTGGAAGTAGCTCGTCTCAGTGTCGGCGTGCGTCGTGACGGCCCTATGATGCTGCGAAAATGCTGCGGGGATTATTCGGGGACCCCATTACTTCTCGAAGATCGAAGCGGCGCTTGTATATGATTCAACGGGCGGGATGGCGCGGCCGCTTCCAGATAGTCGCACGCCGCCTCCCTTTCGGTTTCGGAGGCTCTGCGTTAACACCACCCATGACACCACGACAGAAACAGCGCCGGAGGCTTCTATCGGCCGCCGCCTTCTGCTGCCTGCTTTGCGTCGCCCCGGCCGCGGCGCAGCCCTCCCTGCGGCGGACGCAGCGGACGGTCTTGCTGGGCGAGACCGCGGTGACGGTGAACGTCTATGAGAAGGAAGGCGGCCGCGTCACGTTCTTCGCGCCGCACCACAACGAGCGGAACGCGTCGGCCGCCGCCCGAGACGCCGTCGCCCGCAACGGCGGGCGGCTGGTCGAAGTAGTGTCGTACGACGAGAAAGGCGCTCCGGCGCGGAACCTGAGTTTCAGGCTGCGCGGCCGGGGCTACGTCGTCGATCCGAACAGAATCTTCACCGAGAACGGGAGGAGGTGCGGCGTCGCGCCGGAAGCGTGGCCGGCCGTCGAAGGTTTCGCCGCAGGTCTGCTGGAAATCGTCTTCGCGGCCGGCGGCAGACGCCTGAGGGACGGCGAAAGCTTCGTCGTCGCCGTCCACAACAACGCGGATTCGGACGAGAAGATCGGCCGCGAGAGGGCCGCCGATCTGACAGCGGCCGGCTTCCTCAGGGCCGGCCGCTTTAATAATTTTTCGCACGGCCCATTTCAGGAACAGGCCGCGGGCGTCTACCTGTCGAACCGGGAGGCGGACGAGGACAATTTCGTCCTCGTCTCGACGCCGCGGCTGATGGCCCACTTCGCGGAAAGTGGCTTTCACGTGGTCGTGCAGAAACCGGCCGCCGAACTCCGAGACAAAAGGTGCGGCGTGGACGACGGATCGCTCTCCGTCTATTCGGCGCTGCAAGGCATTCCATACGTCAACCTCGAAGCGGACGCCGGAAGCGGCGGCCCCCGGCAGAGGGAGATGCTCGGAGCCGTTTACGAACTTCTGCCGAAGGCGGCTGTCGAAAGCCAGCCGTAAGCAGACGGAGGTCAGGCGCAGTCTTTGGGGTCGGCGGCGACGGCCCGGCCGGGTAAACGTTAAGAGCTTCTCAAGGTTCGGGGTCGTGAAGGCGCGGGTGACGTTGCTCACCCGCGCCTTTTTCGTCGGCGGGCGTGGCTTATCAAACTCACCCGGCACTCAGTTTGCGTAGGTACTAACCCGGACTCCTTTGTGATCTTTATTCGCACGCCGCTACGCGCTTATGGGTGAGTGGGTAAGACCTCCGAGGGCGCGTGGGAGCGAATGAGTACAGCGTTCAGAAAAAATGCCGCCTCGGCCCTGTTGCTTGCGGGCCTGCTTCTTTGCGTTGCCGGGGCGGGCGGGCGCGCCGCCGCGGCCACCGGCGGCGACACCGTCGGCGCGGCCGACGCGCAGAAGGTCGTCAACTTCAACGCGGCACTCGGCAGCGCGCTGGCGCGTCGCGGCGTCGAGGCCGGCAAACTGTGCGACGAACAGGACGCCGTCTCGCGCCGCATCCTCAGGGAGTACGGCGCGATATTTATGGCCGCCGGACAGGTCTTGCCGCCGCGCGTCTGCATCTTCACGAGCGCCGCAGAGGTCGCGTCGTTTCAGGCCGAGGCGCAGGCGCTCGCGGCGGAGATCGGCGGCGTGACGGTCGAACTCCAGCCCGCCGCGATGCGCGCGCTGCTGGCGGCCCGCGAGGAAGCGCTCGCGCTCGGCCTCG
>DATCVD010000073.1:0-2120 GCA_036567125.1 Pyrinomonadaceae bacterium
GCCGGCCGCGCAACAAGCGCCCCCGCCGCCGCGGCCCGCGACGAGCGATCTCACCATCGGCATGCTCGGCCCCGTCGAGATTTACCGCGACCCGTCGCGCCCGCTCTCGGCCGACGCGTGGACGAGCAAGCGCGCGCGCGAGCTGCTCTGCTTCATCGCGTCGCGCCCGCACCGCCGCGCGTCGAAGGACTCGATCGTTGACACCTTCTGGCCCGACGAGGAGTTCGAGAGCGTCGAGAAGAAGCTGCACCCGACCGTCTCCTACGTCCGCAAGGCCCTGAACAGCAACCAACTGCTGCGCCAGAATTTCCTGCTCTACAAGGACGGCGACTACGCGCTCAACCCGGAGTTCTCCTACCGCGTGGACGTCGAGGAGTTCGACCGCCTCGCCTCGGAGGCCGAGGCCGCGCGCCGCGCCGGGCAGGCCGAGCGGTGTCAGGCCGCCTACGAGGAGGCGGTCGCGCTCTACCGCGGCGAGTTCATGCAGGGCAGCCACGAGCACTGGATCGAGGAGCAGCGCGCCTACTACCGCGGCCAGTATTTGAAGATGTTGGAGCGGCTAGCGGCGGCGGCCGAGGAGGCCGGCGAGTGGGAGCGTTCGCTCGCCCTCGGGCAGCGCATCCTGCGGGAAGACCCGTTCCGCGAGGACGTGCACTGCACGGTGATGCGCGCCCACGCGGCGCAGGGCAACCGCGTGGCCGTCAAGTCGCAGTACGAGACGCTGCGCGCGCTGCTGCTGCGCGAGCTGGGCGTCGAGCCGTCGCAGGCGACGCGGAAGGTCTACCGCGGGCTGGTCGGGTAGCCGCGCCGCGCGCGGGGCCACCGTGGGCGTTGTGCCGCATCGAACTTTTGTCGTATTCTGAGAGTCCCCCTTTGCCCGCCGCGGCCCCCACCGAGGCGGACACAATCGCCGGCCCTCCCTGTGTGAGCGTCGCCGGAACAATCCGACACGCGTTTAAGCCCCGTCCTCAAATTAAGTAACCGTTTTTGCAGCGACTACGGAGGCGCGCGCTCGACGGCCGCCCCCGCTCTAAAAAGTATGTTCCTCCGCTTTAAGAGGTTGCGAGAGTTTGTGGCCGCGCTGCTCGTCTGCGCCCTCGGCGCTGGCGCGGCGCGGGCCGGGATCACGGTCACGGGGATGGAAGGCATCACGGCGACGGGGATGGAGGGCGTCTCCCTCGTCGGCCTCGAAGGCATTACCGCGACGGGGATGGAGGGCCTCCTCGCCTTCGGCGTCAACGGCATCACCGCGACCGGGATGGAGGGCATCACGGCGACGGGGATGGAGGGCGTCACCTACGCGGGCGCGAACGTGCTCGGCGCGCGCGGCGTCGACACGATGACCGCCGCGGGCGCGGACGGCATCACCGTGACGGGGATGGAGGGCGTCGCCGTCGCGGGGGCGGACGGCGTCGTCTATCAAGTCAACTCAGTCTTCGTCGGCCACGCCGACGGCATCACGGCGACCGGGATGGAGGGCATCACGGCGACCGGCATGGAGGGCCTCGCCGTGACGGCCGCCGACGCGCTGAACCTTGCGCGCGCCAACGGCATCACGGTCACGGGGATGGAGGGCCTCGTCCTCACCGGCACGGCCGGCATCGTCGCCACGGGCATGGAGGGGCAGGTCTTCCCCGTCGCGTCGGGCGTGCTGCGCGTCGGCCGCGCCGACGCCGTCACGGCGACCGGGGTCGACGCCCTGACGCTCGCCGGGATCGACAGCGTCTCCTTCACCGGCGCGGACGGGATCACGGTCACGGGGATGGAGGGCATCGTCGCCACCGGGATGGAGGGCATCACGGCGACCGGCATGGAGGGCGGGACGCGCTCCGGCCTGCTCAGCGTCGATCCCGAACTCGCGCTCCTGCTCGAACGCGTGACCGACGACAGCAACGTCAACGCGGCGGTCGTCTATCACCGCCCCGTGACGGACGCGGACATCGACGGCCTGCGGCGCGTCGGCATCATGGGCGGCACGCGCTACCGCGCGCTGCCCATCGTCGCGGTCACGGCGACGCGCCGCCAGCTCTCGGCCGTCTCGCGCTTCCCGGCCGTGCGCTCCATCTACGGCAACCGCACGCTCCAACTGACCGGCGACCCTTACCGCGCGCAGGCGATCT
>DATCVD010000074.1:0-2774 GCA_036567125.1 Pyrinomonadaceae bacterium
GCCGCGCGCAGGTCGCCGGTGCCGACGCCGTCAGCCGTCGCGGCCTCGTCGCCCGCGCCGTCGTCGTCGCCGAGCAGCACGCCGCAACTGAGGGACGGCGTGCCGTCCGACATGATGACGCCGCAAGACGTGAGGGGGCTGTCGGCCATCCCGACGGCGTCGCTCGAAATAATTCTTCTCATCGTTGTCTGAAATCTCCCGGCGCTTAGCGCATGTGTTCCGTGTCGTCGCCGCCGACGAGCACCGAGTCCGCGCTGAGCGCGTTGTCGGCCACCGCGACGCCGTCCGCCACCGCGACGCCGTCGGAGATCACGATCCCGTCCGCCATCACGATTCCGTCCGCCATGACAATACCGTCGGCGAGCAGGAAGCTCGCCGGCAGGAAGAGGGGGTCGCCCAGCCACGGGCTGCCGTCGGCGATGGCGACGCCGTCAGCGATAGCAACACCGTCGGCGATAGCAACACCGTCGGCGATGGCGACGCCGTCGGCGACGGCGACGCCGCTCGACATCAGCGACGTGTTCACGCCCTGCGTGTCGTAGCCTTCGGCGACGCCGTCGCCGAGCAGGTAGCCGGTCGCGTAGACCTGCTGGAACATGGTCATCAGCGCGTTGCCCGTCACGAACGCGCGGTTCATCACGACGCCCTGCGACCAGACGAACCGCGCGCCGGCGATGGTCGTCGCGGCGGGCGGGTGCGGGGCGACGAGGAGGGGATCGCCGACGCGCGTCAGCGGAGAGAGGTCGCCGCGGACGCGCTGCGCCATCCTCACCGCGCCGTCGGCGTTGAGTTGTCCCGCGCCCTGCTCAAGCTGGTTGAAGCCCGCGAGCGGCTGGGCCGTGTACATCAGGATCGCCTTGACGAGGTTCGGCGTGAGCGACGGGTTGACTTGCAGCATGAGCGCCGCCGCGCCCGAAACGACCGGCGCCGAGACGGACGTGCCGCTCATGTACATCGCCCGCTTGTTCGCCCCGTTCGGGCCGCCGCCCTCGCCGGGCGTGACATGGATTTCGGGGTTGTTAGTCACCAGCAGGTTGCGCGCGGCCTCGGCGGCGGCGATCTTGTTGCCGGGCGCGACGAGGTCGGGCTTGACGAGGTTGTCGTAGTGGCGCACGCCAGCCTCGTCCGTGCGGAAGCTGCGCGTCGGCCCGCGCGACGAGTAAGTGGCGACGCCGTCGTCCGCGCGCGCGTCCGTGCCGAAGGTGTTCGACGCGCCGACCGTGATGACCGAGGGGTCGTTGCCCGGCGCGTGAATCAGCCCGTAAGCCTTCGTGAGGTTCGCGCCGTACTGCTCGGCGCGGGCGCGCCCGTCGTTGCCGGCCGCGGCCACGACGACGAAGCCGGCGTCGGCGAGACGCCTGACCGCGCGGCACAGCGGGTCGATCTTGTACGAATCGACGGCCGGCGCGCCGAGGCTCAGGTTGACGACGCGAACCTTGTACCGGCCGCCGTTCGTCAGCAACCAGTCGAGCGCGGCGATGACGTTGGAGACGCGGCCCACGCCCCGGCGGTCGAGGACGCGCAGGTTGACGAGCGGCGCGCCGGGCGCGACGCCGACGAGCGTGCCGCTCCGGCCCGACAGCTTGTCGCCGCCGGCCGCGGTCGAGGCGACGTGCGTGCCGTGCCCGTAGGCGTCTTCGGTCGTGCCTTCGCCCGTGAAATCTTTGCCGAAGACGACGCGCGCGCGGTTGCCCGCGCCGTCGAACGCGACGTGGGACGAGTGGACGCCGGAGTCGAGCACGGCGATGCCGACGCCCGCGCCGTCGACCGCGAGCGAGCCGCCGCCCGCGAGCGCCGGCAGCGAGCGCACGGCGTCCGCGCCGGTCGTCGCGGAGACGTGGCCGGTCGATCTCACCTCGCGGTCGGCCGAGACGTATTCGACTTCGGGGAACGAAGCCAGCTCCGCGACCGCCGAAGCCGGAAGCTCCACGGCCCGCGAGCCGAAGTGGTCGAAGCGGCCTTTGAGGCGCACGCCCTCGCGCCGCAGCAGCGCGTCGAGTTGGCCGCCCTCGGTGCCGTTCGTCTGGAGGATGACGCTGACCCGTTCGTCGCCGCCGCGCCCGCGCAGATCGGGCGAGACTTTCGCGGTCGGCGGCGCGTGCCCCGGCCGCCCGCTACGCGCTGACTGCGCCCGGCCCTCCGTCAACGGGAGCGCGGCGAGCGTCAGCGCGACGAGCAGCGTCAGGGAAGCGAGTCGCTTCAACAGGTAAGTTGTGATCGGGCAGTGCATTCGCGTCTTTCGGGAACTCCCGCCGCCATGTCCGTGCCGCCGCGGGCTTCGGAGTTAGGCCGGTGAGTGCGTGCCCGCCGTGGCTTTAGCGCGCGGCAGACTCTTGTCGGGGACAGCGTCGGGAAGGATATAAAGACCTTGCGCGGACGGATGCCCGCGCCATTCCCATGTGCACGTCACGTGCCGCAGGGCGCGAACGAAGGCGGGCGCATGATTTGAACGGTTTGCGCGCGGCCGGCAAGCTCTCCGGTCAACCGCGGCGCGTCAGCCTGAACGACTCGGCTGACCGATCCGCCAAACTGAACGACCGATCCGTGATTGACATCGAAGCCGAGTGTGTGAGGTAGTCGAGCACGAGGACGGCCGCCCGCGGGCGAGTGAGATGAATAGACTGTCGCTGCCGAAACTTTACCCCGTCACCGACGCGCGGCTCTCAGGGCTGCCGCACGCCGAACAGGTGCGCCGGCTCGCGGCCGGCGGCGCGACCCTGATCCAACTGCGCGAGAAGCACGCCGACCCGCGCGACTTCCAGCGCGAAGCGGCC
>DATCVD010000075.1:0-9652 GCA_036567125.1 Pyrinomonadaceae bacterium
TCGCGCGTCGGCGCGGACGCCGCGTCACCCGTCCGCGCCGCGCCCGCGCGCCACTCACTGACGGCCCCAAGCTGACCGCTCAGGAACTTCGCGCGGCACTCGCCGCGACGGAGTTTGCCGCTTGAGGTCTTCGGGACAGCGCCCAGCCTGACGAGCGCCACTGCGTACACCTGTACTTCGTGCGCGTCGGCCACCGCCTGACGGATGGCGCCGATCATCTCCGCCGGGTCGGCCTTCGGGTGGCGCTCCGTCTCCTGAACCACCACCAGACGTTCTTCGCCGTCGAGTTCGACGGAGAAGGCCGCGCCGCACCCCGGCCGCAGCCCGCCGTGACTCTCTTCGACCGTCCGCTCGATGTCTTGCGGGTAGTAGTTGCGCCCGCGGACGATGATCAAATCCTTGAGTCGCCCGGTGACGAACAGCTCCCCGTCTTCGAGGAAACCGAGGTCGCCCGTGCGCAGGTACGGCCCTCCGCCCCCGTCCGCGAGGTAAGCACCGAAGGTGTGCTCCGACTCTTCCGGGCGGTTCCAATACCCGCGCGCGACGCTCGGGCCGGACACCCAGATTTCGCCCACCTCTTCGGCCGCGCACGGCCTCAGCGTCTCCGGGTTCACGACGAGGACGCGCTGCCCGTCGGCCGCGCGCCCGCTGCCGACGAGTTTCACGGCCGATGCGTCGTCGTGCGGGGCGTCGGCCACGCGGCCGAGTTCGAGCGCCTGCGGCTCGACGGCGCGGACGACCGGCGGCCCCGCCTTGAAGTCGCCCGCCACGAAGAGGGTCGCCTCGGCGAGTCCGTAGCAGGGGAAGAAAGCCTCGCGCCGGAAGCCGCACGGCGCGAAGGCGGCGGCGAAGCGTTCGAGCGTGTCGTGGCGGATCGGCTCGGCCCCGTTGAAGGCGACGGCCCAACTGCTCAGGTCGAGCGACTCGCGCCGCGCGGCCGGGATTTTTCGCGCGCACAAGTCGTAGGCGAAATTGGGGCCGCCGCTCGTCGTGGCCTTGTAGCGCGTGATGGCGGCGAGCCAGCGCGCGGGGTCTTGCAGGAAGCTGACGGGCGACATGAGGACGCAGCGCGCGCCGACGTAGGCGGCCTGAAGCACGTTCCCGATGAGGCCCATGTCGTGGTAGAGCGGCAGCCAGCCGACGATGACCGACTGCTCCGTCTGCCGGAACGCCTCGCGGATCATGCGCTCGTTGTGCAGAAGGTTGCCGTGGCTGAGCATCACGCCCTTCGGCTCGGCCGTGGAGCCGGAGGTGTACTGGAGAAAGGCCGGCGTGTCGGCGCTGATGACCGGCGGCCGCCACTCGCCGGCCGACCCGCCGCCCGCTGCCGTCAGCCAACTCAGACGGCTCAGGACTGGCGAGTCGCCGTCGGCCGAGTCCTTCCGGGATAGGTACTGCGCGGCCGTCAGCGCCGCCTTCGCCTGCGCGTCGGCCGCGACGGCTTCGAGCCGACGCAAGCTCTGGTTCTGCCTCGGCGGGTAGACCGGAACCGCCACCGCCCCCGCGTAAAGACAGCCCCAGAAGGCGGTGACGTACTCAAGCCCCGGCGGGTAGAGCAGCAGCACGCGCTCGCCGCCGAGGCCGCGGCCCTGCAACATCGCGCCGACGGCCCTCGCCCTCTCGTCCAACTCGCCGTAGGTCAGACTCTCCTCGGCCGTCTCGCCATCGGTTAGGAAGGTGTAGGCGAGCCTCTCGGCCTGCCGCTCCCCCCTTTGCCGCAGGAGTGAGACGAGATCGCGAGCGTCGAAGGCTGAGCCGTCGAGCAGGCCGGAGGTGGTGGTCGTCTTGTCGTACATGCGCGCGGGGGGCCGACGGGACGTTAACTCTTGAGACTGAGTCGAGGGCGCATTCGCCGCTCGTTGAACTGTTCGACGTGTGACGACGCCGCGTGCCGCGCGTCGCCGCGTGGCGGGTGTGAGGCCCGCGGAACTTGAGGGCAGACCAGTTTGGGGGAAGTACTTGCTTGAAGGGGAAGCTCTCGCTCGCCTGTCGAGGCGGTGGACGCTCTACTGCGCTTCCGCGCCGTCGCCGCCCTGAACCGACACGCAGAAGTCGAGTTCGTCGGGAACCTTAAACTCCAACTCCTTCTTGCAGAACTCTTCCCACTCCGGCGTCACGCGGTTGAAGATGACGTTCTCGCCGTGCCACATGGACTCCGTGACGGTCAAGTCTTGGTGGAGGAACACGACGCTGTCGTCGGAGAGTCCCTTGTCGCCGTCGCCGTTGTTGCCGGCGTCGCCGTCCTCTTTCCAGTTGATGCGCTCCTCACGCCAGCCATCATACTTTCGCAGCTCTTCGAGGAGGTAGGCTTTCACGTACTTGCGCTCCGGCTCGCCGCCCTCGCCCCCGCCCGCCTCCGCCTCCGCGTCGCGCAAAAATTTCGCCGCCTCCCTGTGGCCGGCCGCCAGCGCGATCTTGTAAGGCGTCCGCAGGTCGCGCCCGACTTTGGACACGTCAGCCCCGCGCCCGACTAACATACGGACGAGGTCGAGATCGCCGCGGCCGGCGGCCCAGTTCAGCGGCGTCCACCCCTGCTCGTCCTGCTGGTTAACGTCCGCGCCCGCGCCGATCAGTTCCTCGGCGGCCGCGCTGTTGCCGGCCTTGACGGCCTCGATCACTTGCAAGTCACTCATAGAAGCCTCCGCTACGCTATTTTTTTCGACCGCGCCCGACGCCATCAAAAACCCACCGGCTACACGGGCTCAAGACGGCCGCGCCCCTCGAAGGTCTTGAGGTCGATGTCGGCGATGCAGCGCACCTTCTTGTAGTTGAGCGTTAGGCCGCCTTCGAGGTGGAGCGTGCCCGCGCTGCCTTCGGAGTCGATCTCGTCGGGGCCGCCGCTGCCCGCGTCAAGCTTCACGCCGAGTTCCGTCCCGCCCCGCGTCCCCGTGAACTTGATATGCACGTACCCGCGCTCAAGACTCTCCTTGAGCGCCTGCAAGTCCTTCTCGGGATGAAGGCTGACCTCGACGGGCTGATCGCCGCGCGACAGGCGCTCGACCAGGTCGTCCTCCTCCGGCTCGGCCGGCGACTCATCACCCTCGCCCCCGTCCGGCCCTCTCAGAGCCTCTTCCTCCATCCGCTTCCGAAGACTGAGCGGCCTCATGTCCGTCCAGACCTCTTCGATGTAGGACAGACACTCCGCCTTCGGCCCCGACTTGCCAGCGTCTTGCCAGCCCAGCGGGTTCTCCCTGTCGGCCGGCCAGATCGAATACTGCTCCTCGTGGTTCACCACGACCTTGTAGATCGTGGTGTCTTCCTCTTCGGGATCGTGCCAACTCATCTCGGCTCCTTTGCTGTGTTGATTTGTTTAGGGACGACGCGGGGCGGCGTTCACGAAAACCACTCTCACGTTCAACCGATTGCTCGGCGTGCCGGCGTGGCCACTTCCCCCTGGCCCGACTTCCGCACCGGCCGAAGCCGGACGCCGGGGCACCTGCTCGTTCCCGCCCGAGGTCGGCGCGGGCGCGACAATTCTTCTGACTTAAGGTGATCAGACGGAGCGGATCGTCAGGCGAAGACGCACCCGATTCGAGTATTCAATTAAACGGGAGGCGGTTCCGATTTTCGTCCGATAGGGAGAGCTACCGCACGTCGCTGGCGCGACTCGAATGGTTGGGGCGTGGCTAAAAGCAATCCAGTGAAGGCCTCGCAGTCGAGAGATACTACGAGCCGTCTAGGACAAGAGACAACAGCCGTCTTCGCAACCTACAAATGGAGTTAACGGGAGGAATCCCCTTCCGAAGCTTTCGTGGGCACGGGAATATAAGTCCCGCCTTAAGACCCTGTCAAGCAAATTTTTTTATCAATCGTTAAAGGCTTGCGTTGTGCCGGTTCGAGTCGTCTGATGCGCGTTTAGAGCTCATAGGTTGGTTCGTTATACCCGACCGACAAGCCTTCAAAAATCTTTTTTGATGACAGCGCATACGACGTGAGTCCGCGCGCGGTTCTGTGCCGCGCGCCGCTCCCGCGACAAAAAAATGGATGCCAATCCACCGCGTCGGATCGGTTGGCCTGACGATTCGTTCAACCTCTCCGTCGGCGCGTGCGAGCGCGGCGCGCCAGCCAACGCGCCGCGCGATTAAAGCGTCGTAGCCAACGAAACTAGTGCTTCAAACGAAACTCTTGCGCGCGACATAACTCCTGTAATATTTTGTCCGCGTCACGCAAGCGTCCTCGCGCTCGGCCCACTTTTTATTTCAACTCTCACTCCTCCCGAGGTGATCTCGCGAAAGGGCGGGTCCGTGAAATTATCAAGAGCTTACTCGACGGCTCCTCTCCTCATGCTTCTGTGCGTCGCGGCCTTCGCCTTCCTCGCCGTGTACAGACTAAGCCCGCCGAGTGTGGTGCCGGCGAGTGCGCCACCGGCCGAATTCTCCGCCGAGCGCGCGATGAAACACCTGTCGGTTATCGCCGACGGGCCGCGCCCGATAGGCTCGTCCAATCACGCCGAGGCGCGCGATTACATCCTGAGCGAGTTGGGCGCGATGGGCCTGTCGCCCGAAGTTCAGGAGGCGACGGCGGTCAACCTCGCCTGGGGACTCCCCTTCCACGCCGGGACGGTGCGTAACGTCGTCGCGCGGCTCAGGGGGACGGGCGACGGCAAGGCGATCCTGCTCGTCGGCCACTACGACTCCGTGTCGAGCGGCCCCGGAGCCAGCGACGACGGCTCCGGCGTCGCGCTGATACTCGAAACCGTCAGGGCGCTCAAGGCCGCGCCCGCGCTCAAGAACGACGTCATCTTTCTGCTCAGCGACGGCGAAGAGGTCGGACTTCTCGGCGCGCAGGCCTTCGTCGCAGAGCACCCGTGGGCGAAGGATGTCAAACTGGTGATGAACTTCGAGGCGCGCGGCAGCGGCGGCCCGGCCATCATGTTCGAGACGAGCGAGCAGAACGGATGGCTCATCAGGGAGTTCGGCCGCGCGGCCCCGCGCCCGGTCGCCAACTCGATGGCCTATGAGGTTTACCGGATGCTGCCTAACGACACCGATCTCAGCGTGTTCAAGGCGGCCGGCCTGGCCGGGCTCAACTTCGCCTACATCGAAAACCCGACCCACTATCACACCCGACTCGATAACGCGGAGAACGTCGACCGGCGCAGCCTACAGCACGGCGGCTCTTACGCCACCGCCCTGACGCGCGGTTTCGGCAACTCGGATTTAACAAACACGAAGGAGGACGACGCCGTCTACTTCGACGTGCTCGGCCTGACGCTCGTGCGCTACACGAGAATCGTCGCCGTCGCCCTGACCCTGCTGCTCGCGCTCCTGTTCGCGGGCGCGGTCGTCTACGGCCTTCGTCGAAGTCAGTTGTCCCTTTCGGGGATGCTGTTGGCCTTCCTCTCTTTTTTAGTGAGCGCGGCTTGCGCCTCGGCGGCCGTCGCACTCGTGTGGTGGGTTATCGGCAAGCTCGACGGGGCGGAAGCCTCGACGGGGGGCGTCGTCTACAGCAGCAACTTATACGTCGGCGGGCTCGCGGCCCTCGGCTTCGCCGTCGCCTCGGCCGTGCTCATCTGGAGCGGCAGGAAGGTTAGCGTACTGAACCTCACAGCGGGGGTCTTGCTGTGGTGGCTTCTCCTGCTGCTGCTCACAAACTTTTTCCTGCCGGGCGTGAGCTACCTCTTCGCGTGGCCGCTCGCGTTCGGCCTCGTCGGGCTGGCGGCCCTTATGTTCGCGTGGCGCGCGGGGGAGGCCGTCGCGCCGAAAGTTCTGGTAGTGCCCACGGCCGCCTCCGTGCTCAGCATCCTTCTGCTCGTCCCAGCGGCCTACCTCGTCGCCACGGCGCTGCCGCTCGGCCTGTACACGGTAATCGGCGTGGCGCTGGTGTTGACGCTGATCGCCGGCCTGCTTGTCCCGCACCTCGGCCTCGTTGGTACTAAGTACAAGTGGCTCCCGCCGGCCGTCGCCCTGGCGCTTTGCTTAACGCTCGTCGCGGCGGGCGTCCTTACTTCCGGGTACGACCACGAGCAGCCGAAGCCGAACACAATCTTTTTCGGCCTCGACGCCGACACGGGCAAGGCCGTCTGGGCCACCAACGACGCGCGGCCCGACGAATGGACTTCGCAGTTCCTTCGCGACGGGGCGCAAGCACAGTTGAAAGAATTCTTCCCGCTCAGCCGCCGGCAGTACCCGCAATCTCAAGCCGCCGCCGTCCCTCTGTCCGCGCCCGAAGTGTCTCTGCTCAACGCCGAGCAGACCGGCGACGGCGTGAAGACCCTGAACCTGCGCGTGACCTCGACCCGGCAGGCCCCCATGCTGTCTGTGTACGTCGACGCGGGCGGCGACGTGCTCGGCGCGTCCGTCAACGGCAAACGTGTCGCCGGCCCCGTGCCCGGCGACGGCTCGCAGTTTAAGAATCAGTGGGTGTTGTTCTATTTCGCCCCCCCCGCCGAAGGCATAAACATCACCCTGACGACGAAGACTTCACAGCCCGTCAAAATACGCGCCGTGGACGCCACATACGGCCTGCCCGCCTCGGCCGGCGTGACTGTAACACCGAGACCACCCGACAAAATGCCGGGTTATCATCGCTACAGCGACGCCACTTTAGCGAGTCGCTCCTTCACCTTCTGACATAAATGGGCCGCCCCGGCGCGTCTCCTTAAACTCTGGATTCTTAGGGGTTTATCCCGCTATTTTATTTTGTTGACACGATTTCGAGACCTTGCTATAAAACTTGCAACGCCGGCGTTCTTTATTTTGAGGTGAATTTTTAACCCCCGAAGCGGGTCGATTGTTCTTTCGGGCGAACCACTCAAGGACGTTTCAGAGCAGTAGTTTTAGGATGCTTGTATCGCGCCGACGTATCCTCCGAGGCCGTGCTCACACGAGTCGTGGCAGTATAGGGCGGGGCATGAAGGTAGCACTCAGTTAAGGCCAAGTCGGCGCAACCTCCCTATGCCGCCTGACCTCACTTTCAATGACAGTTGAAATAGGTAGTACTATGAGTTTAGGAGTCCAGCCCTCATCATCTCCTAGGTGGTATGTCGTTCACACTCACGCCAAGCAAGAAGACCGTGCGACCAGCAACCTGCAAGCTTGGAATGTAGAGACCTTCAACCCCAAACTGCGGGGCAGGCGGCTCGGCTCCGTAAACGGCCGCGTCACGCACGCCGGCAAGCCGCTGTTCCCGCACTACATCTTCGCCCACTTCGACGCGGGGAGCATGCTGCAAAAGGTGTGTTTCACGCGAGGCGTGTACCGCGTCATCTCCTTCGGCGGCGTGCCCGCCCTGGTCGACGAGTCGATCATCGAACTCATTAAATCGCGGATCGACGCGGACGGCTTCGTCGCGCTCGTCGACGACTTCAAGGCGGGCGATAAGGTGATGATTAAAAGCGGCCCGCTGAAGAACTTCGTCGGCGTGTTCGAGCGGCAGATGAAGCACAGCGAGCGCGTCACCATCCTCCTGACGGCGGTCAATTACCACAGCCGCGCAATCGTGACTAAAGAGATGATCATGAAGGTGGCGGTTTAAGTTCACGCCCGGCGGCGCGCTCCGACGCGCGGCCGTCATTCACCGCCAGTCAACGCCTCCCACCGCCAGCACTTAAGCCGCCAGCCGTCGCCTTCGACGGCGACGGCCGCCACGTAACCGAAGCCGGGCGACAACTCGCGCAGGGTCAGAGCGGGCGACCCGCGCTCGTCGCCGTCGGGCGCGGATAACAGACGCGCCGGCTCGCCCGGCGCGAGTGACACGTCGAACTGGTCGAGGGGAAGCGACAGCCCCTGGCTCAGGGCTTTGACGTAAGCCTCCTTGCGCGTCCAGCAGTTGAAGAAACCCTCGGTGCGCTGGCCGGCCGGGAGCGCGCGTAGCATCGCGACCTCGCGCCGCGAGAAAAAAGTCTCGGCGATCCCTTCGTAGTCCATCCCCTCACGCACGCGCTCCACGTCCACGCCGACTTCGCGCCCGCACGCGACGGCGTAGAGCGCGACGCCCCCGGCGTGCGTGACGTTGAAGCGGAGCGGCACGCCGTCCCCCGCATCGCCCAAGTCGGGCTTGCCGTAGTCGTTATACACAAAGCGCAGACGTTCGGGTGGCCGGCGCAGGTAACGCCCCAGAATTGACCTGAGAACGCCTCTGGCGACGATGTAGTCGGAGCGGTCGCGACTGAAGCGGAAGCTGTCGGCGCGCGCCAGTTCGTCGGCCGACAACAGGTCGCGCAGCCTCTCGACCTCGGCTTCGGGTCGCCTCAGGGTGGCCCGCCAGACGTGTACTTCGTCGCGACTCGGCCGGGGTTGCTCCGGGGC
Source organism: Pyrinomonadaceae bacterium (assembly GCA_036567125.1). Lineage (GTDB taxonomy): Bacteria > Acidobacteriota > Blastocatellia > Pyrinomonadales > Pyrinomonadaceae > JAIVGV01. Next base: position 8,250 of record DATCVD010000075.1, read on the forward strand.
CGTCCCCCACGCTCCCGTGCCGTCGACGTCGGGCGGCGTACTCATGGGGACGTGTCGGCGAGTCGTCGCAAGTCCCGGTTGAGGGCTTCGAGCAGCAACGGCTGAGAACCGTGCAGGAAGAAGTGGTCGCCGGGCAGCATGCGTAGCGTGAAGGCCGCCGTAGTGTGTGCGCGCCACGCCTTCAGGCTCTCGACGCCCACGTCCTCATCCTCCACGCCGCCGAAGACGGTGAGGGGGCACGTCAGCGGCGGCACTTCCGAATATTCGTAGGTATGTATGGCGGTAAAGTCGGCCCTCAGCAGCGGGAGCACGAGTTCCAGCAGTTCGGGGTGTTCCAGCACCTCCGGCGGTGTGCCTTTGAGGCGACGTATCTCGGCGAGAAATTCCGGCTCGGGCAGGTTGTAGGTGAAGTCGCCCTCGCGCGCGAGTTGCGGGGCGCGGCAGCCGGAAACGAAGAGTTGCGCCGGGCCGTCCGCTCGCGCGCCGCGCAAGTGGTGTGCGAGTTCGAAGGCGACCACGGCTCCCATGCTGTGCCCGAAAAACGCGAACGGGAGATCCATGTACGGGCGGAGCGCCGGTGCCGCCTCCGCGACTAATTGCCTGAGACTGGTGATCGGCCTCTCCCTCAAACGGCCCCCGCGCCCCGGCGGCTGCACGGCGCACACCTCGACGGACGGCGGCAAGCCCTGCGGCCACTGCCGGAAGATGTGTGCGGCCCCGCCCGCGTACGGGAAGCAGAAGAGGCGCAGGCGCGGCGTCGCCGCAGCCTTGTAACGCATGACCCAAGGGGTCGGTGTTTTGTTAACGTCCATCGAAAGTGAACCGTGCCCGCAGGGTTCGGCGCGGAGCCCGAACGTCGTGCCTTTCGGGAGAGTCAACCGCCCGGCGCGCTCATCTAAACGTCAAACCTGATTGAGTTCTCGGAGAACAGCGGAGAAGCTGAAGGGCGGATTATATCTCAGCGACCATCACCGCGACAGAGCCTCCGCGGGCAGCGCCTTATCAACCGGGGCGAGAACATACTCCATTCACGATTTCACTGTCAGCGAACACACGTGGACGCCGCATCCTTCGAGGCGGTGTTGCAGGAATTAGTTCTCCGACTATAATCCAGACCTTAGCTCGGCCATCGCTCCCGCGGAAGCATCCTCTTGAAACAAAAAATTTGTCCTTGTTCAAGTGGCGGCACTTCGAGCCGTCAGTCAGCCTCTTGTGCGTTCGCTGGTATTGCCGCTACTCACTCTCTTATCGCGACCTCGAAGAGACGACCCTCTTCGAGGGTAGTGTTCTATGAAAGGGGCAAGTCAAGGAAAAACTTCACCCAGGCCGGCGGTGAGGAAGGTTCCTCCGGCCGCCAGCCCCCCGACCTACACCTCAGCGCGTCAGCCCAACATCGGGCCGCT
>DATCVD010000076.1:0-2577 GCA_036567125.1 Pyrinomonadaceae bacterium
GAACAGTTCGGCGAAGCGAGAGCGACGGCCCGACGTCGGCGCGGCGGGGGCGCGGCCGGCGGCCGGACTATCGGCGCGGCCCGCCGCGAGGATGTTCCGTAGCGCCTCGCGCTGCGCGGCGAGGCTCACGTCCGGCTGGTAGGAGCTGATGCGGCGGCGGAGCAGCAGGAAGTCTTCGCGGGCCGCGCGGCACGCGAGGCAGTCGTCGAGGTGCGTCTCGACTGAGCGCGACTCTTCCGAGCCGAGTTCCCCGTCGATCAGCAGCGAGACTTTCTCCGTCCAGTCGCAGTTCCTCATCTCCCTCACCCCTAACTCCTAACCCCTAAGTCCTAAATCCTAAATCCTAAATCCTAGCTTCTTTACTCAACCGGCCCGCCCGCGCGCCGCGAGCGCCGCCTCCCTGCGGCCCCACTTCTCCCTGAGACTCGTCCGCGCGCGGAACACGTCAACCTTCACCTTCGCCTCCGAGACGCCGAGCACTTCGGCGATCTCGCGGTAGCTCATCTCTTCCTGCTCCCTGAGCAGGAGCGCCGCGCGTTGGTGTTCGGGCAGTAAGCCGAGCATCTCCAGCACGCGCTCACGGCGTTCGGCCATCTCGAACTCCTCCGCCGGCCCCGGCACGTGCGCGCGGAAGGCGTCGGCGACTTTGTCAAACAGCCGGTGGCGCGTCTGCCGCTTGCTCAACTCGTTCAAAGCGAGGTTGCGCGCGACGCGGAAGAGCCAGAAGCGCGCCTCGCCCTCCGGCAGATTTTCAAGGCCCGTGCGGTGGAGCTGCAAAAAACTCTCCTGCGCCACGTCCTGCGCGGTTTGGCGTGCCGCCCCGCGCCCGCCGAGCAGGCATTCGAGGAAGCGGCAGAGGCTCGGGTAGAACTCATCGAAGAACCTCGCAAAGTCTTCATCACTCGTCGCCATAAACCACGCTACACCCCTAAAAACAGCTGGGCGGGCGGAAAGTTACAGAAAAAAGTTTCGCCGCGTGAATCGGGGGCGCGAAGCCCGCGGCCGGCAAAGCCCCGCGCCGACGGCCTCGGCTCACATCTTCACACAACCGCTCGGCCTAACGCGCGCGTCGTGCCCCGCGTTCGCGCAGCGCCCGCTATCGGCGGCAGAGGCGGGAATATCGGCGCGAAAGGCGACTATATCAGCGCGAAAGACAGCAATATCAGCACGCGAGGCGGCTATTTCAACGTGCGAGGCGGCTACATCCGCGCGAAAGAGGACTATATCGGCGTTAAAGACGACTATATCAGTGCGGGAGACGACTATATCAGCGCGAAAGCTCGCCATATCGGCGCGTCAGGCGGCAATATCGGCGTGACAGGATATGGCGGCGGCGTGCGGGCAGCACGGATCGACGCGGTTGGCCCGCGCCGGGGGCGGCGACGCCTCACCCCTTCGTGCCTTTCGCGCACGGCGACGTTCCGCGACGGCAAAACGAAAGCGGCGCAAAGGCTTTGAACCTTTGCGCCGCTTTCGCTATTCGGTTGTCAGGGTTGCTACCAGCCGAGCAAGCACCCGCAAGGTTCCGTGCCGTTCACTCGACGACGAGTTTGCCGCGCATCATGCTCATGCCGCACGTCCAAGTGAACTCGCCCGGACGCTTTGGCGTGAACTCGACCGCCGTCTTCTTAAAAGCCGGCAGTTGCCGCGCCACGCCGAAGTCCGCGAAGACGACCGTTTCGCCGCACGACGAAGTTTCGTCGCGGTAAAAATTGAGGCGGACGGGCGAGCCGGCGCGCACCACGACGCGGTCGGGCGCGTAGCCGCCGCGCACCGTGATGTCGATCTCCTGCACGCCGCCCGCGCCCGCCGCGGCGCTCACGGCCTCGCGCTCGCCGAAGAAGAACCACAGCAGGAACAGCACCAGCGCCGCCCCGCCGACCACGACCGCGATCTCTACCGTATCCATCTTCAAACCCTCCTCGACGCCATGCGCCAGCCGCGCAGGCGCAGGCTGTTCGCCACGACCGACACGCTTGAGAGCGACATCGCCGCGCTCGCCAGCATCGGCGAGAGCAGCCACCCCGTCAGCGGGTAGAGCAACCCGGCCGCGACCGGGATGCCGAGCGCGTTATAGACGAAGGCCCAGAACAGATTCTGTCTCACCGTGCGGACGGTCGCGCGCGCGAGCGCGACGGCCGTGGCGACGCCCCGCAAGTCGCCGCCGACGAGCGTCACGTCCGAAGCCTCAATCGCCACGTCCGCGCCCGTCCCGATGGCAACGCCGACGTGGGCCGCCGCGAGCGCGGGCGCGTCGTTGATGCCGTCGCCCACCATCGCCACGCGCCGCCCGTCATTCTTGAGCCGCTCGACCTCGGCCGCCTTCCCCTCCGGCAAGACCTCCGCGAGCACGCGCGTGATGCCCACCGCGCGCGCGACCGCGTCGGCCGTCCGGCGGTTGTCGCCCGTCAGCATCACGACTTCGAGTCCCTGCGAGCGCAGCGCGCGGACGGCCTCGGCCGACTCCGGCTTGATCTCGTCGGCGACGGCGAGCAGGCCCGCGAGCCGCCCGTCCACGGCGACGAACACGGCCGTCTTACCGTCCGCCGCGAGCGCGGACGCTTGCCCGGCGAGCGC
>DATCVD010000077.1:0-3209 GCA_036567125.1 Pyrinomonadaceae bacterium
AGTTGATGCAGACGGGGACGGTGGACGCGATCATGCAGGCCGCGTCGCGCGCGCCGGACGAGATGCGCTGGCAGCTCTACCGCCGCGCCGCCGCGAAGGCCGTCGAGGAGGGCGCGACCGAGCGCGCGCGCCAGATCATCACCGACTCGGTGACGAACCCGCAACAGCGCGAGCAGCTCTTGCGCGAGTTGGATCAGCAGCTCTTCTGGCGCGCGGCCAATCAGGGCGACGCGCAGCAGGCGCTCTCGCTGCTCCAGCGCTTCAAGTCGCCGGAGGAGCGAACGATGATGCTGCTCGCGCTGGCGCGGGCGGCCGAAGCGCGCGGCGACCGCACTCTGGCCGCGCGGCTGCTCGAAGAGGTGATGGGGCAGGCGGGCGGCGGCGGGCGCGCGGGGAACCTCAACCAGTTCTCCATGCAGTTGCAGGCCGGGCAGGCCTACGCGCGCGTCGCGCCGGATCGCGCCTTCCAGATCGCCGAGTCGGGGGTGGAACACCTGAACGAGCTGGTGGCGGCGGCCGTGCAGATCGACGGGTTCGGGCAGGAAGCGTTCGATCAGGGCGAGCTGAAACTGGAGGGGAGCGTCTGGTCGATGCTCATCCAGCAGACGGGCGAACTGCTCGGCCTGCTCGCGCAGCAGGACTTCACGCGCGCGCGCGACATCGCCGGCCGCTTCCAGCGCCCGGAGGCGCGCGCGCACGCCATGCTCTCGATCTCACGCGGCATACTCGGCGGCGACAACAACAGCCGCCCCGGTCAGGGCCGCCGCCGCGGCGGGCGCGTCCCGCTCGTCGCGCCGGCCGGCAGAAGACAGTGAGAGGAGTTAGGAGTTAGGAGTTAGGAGTTAGGATTCAGGATTGGGAGAACTGACTCGCCGGCAAGAGGGGGCGTCGAATCATCTATTCGACGCCCCCTCTTGCCGGCGGAGCAACAAGCCAATTGATCAGCGGGTCAACCTTCCCCAACCCTAACTCCTAACTCCTAACTCCTAACTCCTAACTCCTCTCAGTCCCGCGCGCTGAAGACGAGGAAGTAGTCCATATTGTCGGGCTTGACGAAGTCGTGCCGCTCGACGAGCGCGTAGCCGGCGCGCTCGACCTCGGTGACGACCTTCGCGGCGTCGAGGCCGTGGTCGTCGCCCTTGCCCGCGCGGTCGATGATGCCGACGAGCGCGCCCGGCCGGAGCGACTTCCGCAAGTTCCTCATCAGCCGCACCGGCTCGGCGATCTCGTGGTAGGTTTTGAGAATCAGCACCGCGTCAACGCTCGCGGCGGGAAGCTGAGGGTCGTCTTCGCGGCCTAAGACGGCGCGCACCTGCGGCAGCCGCTCGGCCTTCGCGCGCCGGTCGATGTGCGCGACGTACTCCGGGTTGATCTCGACGGCGAAGACCGCGCCCGCGCCGCCGACCCGGCGCGCGGCCCGCACGGTGAACCAACCGGAGCCGGCCCCGATGTCGGCCACGGCCGAGCCTTCCCTGATCTTGAGCACGTCCATCACGCGCCCGACTTGCAGCTTCTCCTCGCGCTTCGGGTCTTCGAAGATCGAGAGGCTGCCCGTGTAGGGCTCGCTCGTGGGCCGGTCGATCTTGTCCGCCTCGCGCGCGGGCGCGGGCTTCTGCGCCGCCGGCTGCTGCACGCGCATCTCCCCGTCGCCGACGAGGAAGTAATCGACGGGGAGTTGAAGGTCGCGTTCGAGCCGCTGGAGGGAGAAGCCGAGCGAGCCGCCGAGCAGCGTCAGACTCGCCGCCGCGCAGATGAAGACTTTCAGCGCGAGTGACCACGGCCTGCGATCAACTCTCGCGGTTTCGTCATCGCGCGCGCCGTCCTGTAGGCCTTCGTGCCCGACGCCGGAGTTGAAGCGATCCGGGGCCTCGTTGTCTCTCGTCTCTTCGTTCATGCGATTTACGATGGGCGCTCCGCGTTGACGGTTGCCGCGGCCGGCTCAGCCCGCGCGCGCGATCAGTTGGACGTAGCGCGCGACCGATGCGAAGTCGGGGCGCGCTCCGAGCCGCAGCTCGAAGGCGAGCAGCCGCGCGTAAAGCTCCCCGGCCTCCGAGAGCGACGGCGGCAGGTAGTCCGCGACGACGCGGACGCCGCGCACGGCCACCGTTTCGAGCTTGGCTTCGGTCGCCAGAGCGCCGAGCGCCTCCGCGTCGAACAGGCGGGCCGGGCCGCCGTAGAGCGACTCGCGGACGCTCTCGGCCGTGAGCGCGCGCTCGGCCGAGTCGAGGTCGTGCCGCTTGACGGCGTCGCGCAGAACCTCGCCCGCGCGGTTGCGCGCGAGCAGCGAGACGATTGCGCCGGGCCGCGCGACGACGCCGATTGCGCGCGCGACGGCCCGCGGGTCTTCCACGTATTCGAGCACGTTGTGGCAGACGACGGCGTCGAACTTCCGCGGCCCGAACTCGTCGGCCGCGCGCGCCGCGTCGAGTTTGAAAAAATCGATCCGTTTCTCGCCGCCCTCGCGCCGCGCCGACTCGCGCGCGATCTCGATCATCGCCGCCGAACCGTCGGCCGCGCAGACCGACCAGCCGGCGCGCGCGAGCCTGACGGAAAGCGCGCCCGTGCCGCAGCCGAGGTCGAGCGCGAGCCGCCGCGCGTCGTGGGGTTCATCTGCCTGAACGTTTGCGGCCGCGTCTTTGTTCGCCGCGCCGTGGGCCGCGCCCGCAGGGCCGCCCGCGGCCGGGTGGTTCGCCCCGGCCAGCGCCGCGCGAAAATTCTCCCACGCGATGTCGAGCCGCAGCCGGCCCTCGGCCGTCCGCAGGTACTCGGCGTACTCGCGCGCGCCCGACTCGAAACGCTCGTCGGCTTCTCCCGCCTGCTGCTGTTCGCCTGAAGTCTTCACCGGACGACGATTGAGCGCGCGCCGCGCTCGCGGACGCGGCCGATGACACAGGCGTCGGGGTAGGTCGCGCGCAGGCGCGCGACTAGTTCGTGCGCGCGCTCTTCGGCGATTGAGATGAGGAGGCCGCCCGCGGTCTGCGGATCGAAGAGGAGCGAGGCGAGTTCGGGGCCGACGTTTTCGCCCAACTCGATGTCGTCGCCGACGTAAAGACGGTTCGTCTTGTCGCCGCTCGTCAGGAGTCCCTCGGCCGCGAGCCGCCGCGCGCCGGGGATGAGCGGCACGGCGGCCGAATCGATCTCGACGGTCACGCGGCTCGCGCGCGCCACCTCCCACGCGTGGCCGAGCAGCGCGAAGCCGGTCACGTCCG
>DATCVD010000078.1:0-2174 GCA_036567125.1 Pyrinomonadaceae bacterium
GCCGGGCGTCGTGAGGCCGCGCACGCACGCGCCGCGGCGGAAGAAGTTCTGAATCTGCGCGCGCGTGCGGGCCGCGCCCGTGCGGCGGTCGGAGAGGTCGAGCGTGGAGAGGCGGTCTTGCCGGCCGGCGAGCGTCGCGTAGCCTTCGAGCCAGAAGTTGCGGCGCGCGGGCTGGTAGCGCAGCCGCAGGAAGCCCATCTGCGGCGGGATGCCGCCGCCGCCGAGGTTGGGCGGCTCATTCGTCGCGCGGTCGGCCGCGTGGATGAGGGTGTAGTTGCCGCCGAAGACCCACTCGTCGGTGAAGCGGAAGTCGATCTCGTACTCGAAGCCCTTGATGCGCGTGCCGCCGAAGTTGGTCTGCACGAGCACGGGCGAGGTCGAGAGCGGGACGAAGACCGCCCCGGAAGGCAACTGCTCCGTGATCGTCTGGCTGCCGAGCTGGCGGCCCGCCGCGCCGGGCGGCAGGATCAAGGTCTGGCGGACGATGGTGTTGTTGTAGTCGATCACGAAGCCGACGGCCTCGGTGTCGAAGCGGCCGCGGCGGAAGCGGAACGAGAGATCGTAGTTGTTGCTCGTCTCGGACGAGACGCCGCCGACGGGCACGCCCGACGAGACGGCGCTCGCGTCGGCGGTCGTGCCGATGAGTCCGCCGAGTGCGCGCGCCTCGGCGGCCGAGACTTGGAAGCCGACGCCGACGAGGCCGAGCGAGCCGAGCGTCGTGATGTTCGGCGAGCGGAAGCCGCGGCTGTAGTTGAAGGCGACGTTGAAGCCGTCGAAGAGGGTGGCGACCGCGCCCACGCGGCCCGAAAAGTCGGCGGCGCGGAGGCTGTCGTCGGGCCAGAGCGGCTGGCCGGAAACCGCGGGCGCGTCGGCCGCGCGCGCGCGGTAGGAGCCGACGTTGTAGCGCAGCGCGCCCGTCACACGCAGCCGGCTCCGGATCGCCTCGAAGGCGTCCTGCACGTAGAGGCCGGCGAGGATGTAGCGCGAGCCGCCGGGGACGCGCGGCCGCACGGGCGAGACCGCGCCCGTCGCGGGTTCGAAGTTGTAGGAGCGCGCGCCGACCTTGTCGTAGTAGATGTCGCCGCCGACGAGGAAGCTGTTGCGGTGGGGCAACTGCTTGTCCATGAAGAAGCTGAAGCCGGTCGTCGTCGTGCGCTCGCGGTCGTGCGTGACGGCGGCGAACGGGTTGCCCTGCCCGCCCTGATTGACGCGCTCCTCGCGCTGCGCGAGGTAGGAGACGGTCGCCGACAGGTTGTCGAAGAAGCCGAAGCCCTGCCTGACGTAGCGGCCGTAGAGCAGATCGAGTTGGAGGTTGCGCAGGTCTGCGATCAAATTGCCGTCGCCGCCGCTCAGTTGGTCGTAGCGCTTGCCGCCGTCCTGATGCGAGCGCTGGTAGCGGAAGATCAACTGCTGATCGTCGCGGGGCGCGTAGTTCAGGTGGACGGTTCCGCCGTACTGCGTGAACGCCGTGTCGGTCAGCCGGTCGCCGCCCACGACGTTCGAGGGCAGGCCGAGGAAGCGCGTGACGGCGGAGTGCGAATCGATCCCGCCGCCGGGGCGGAGCGTGTTGACGCGGCGCGCGTTCAAATTCAGGAGCGCGCCGAAGCGCTTCGTGCCGTAGGTGACGAGCTGGTTCGCGCCGAAGGAGAGATCGGCGCTGCTGAAGTGGGTCGAGAACTCGCCGTGCGTCTCGGGCCGGTCGAAGCCGAACTCGGGCTGGCGCGAGACGAGCTGGACGGTCCCGCCGAGGCCGTCCGAGCCGTACTGCGCCGTGTTCGGCCCGCGCTGAATCTCGACGGCGCGCAAGGCGGACGGCTCGTTCAGGTTGAAGAAGGTGTTGATGCCGCCGCGCTGCGTGGACTGCGTGTAGCGCACGCCGTCGACGTAAACGCCGACCTCGGTCAGGCCGCGCACGAGGACGGCGCCGATGGTCGGGCCGGTGCGCTGCAAGGAGACGCCGACCTCCTCGTCCGCCACCTGCGCGAGCACGGCCGTGGCGCGCTGCTGGATGCTGCGCTCGCTGATGACGTTGACCTGCTGCGCGACGCGATCCTTGTCCGTCGCCAGCCCCGTCTCGGCCGTCACCGTGATCTCCTCGGAGACCCCGGCGACTTCGAGCACGACCGCCGCGTCCGTCGCGCCGCCCGCGGCCACGCGGACGGCCGCGCGCCGCG
>DATCVD010000079.1:0-3642 GCA_036567125.1 Pyrinomonadaceae bacterium
CACGACCAAGCCTGCCGCGCCCTCGACGCGCTCGACGCCGACACGCGCCTGCTCCGCTCGCTCGCCCGCCTCACGCTCGAACGGCGCGCCTGAGCGCGCCAATTTGGCATGACGGGACGCCATTACGAATCGCCATTACGAATCGCCATCATGTTGTAGCGGGCCGGCGTAATGCGATTACGAAGCACCGTAATCGCATTACGCCGGCCCGCTACGGCGTTGCGTCTGGTGGTAATAGCGTTGCCCCGCGCCGGAATGCGATTGCCGGCCGTGGGAATGCGATTACCGCGCGACGGAATAACGTTCCGCCCCGCGCGGCCGGCGGAATCGCATCCCGGCGCGGCGGGTCGGGGGAAGCGCGGCTGTTAGTTTTTGAAGGCTTGGAGGACTTCGTCGGCGTGCTGCTCGACGTTGACCTTGTCGAAGACCTTCTTGATGCGGCCGTCCTTGTCGATGAGGAAGGTCTTGCGCGCGACCCCCATGTAGGTCTTGTCGCCCCAGCGCTGCTCGCCGTAAACGCCGTAGGCCTCGGAGAGCGAGTGGTCGGTGTCGGCCAGCAGCGTGAAGGGCAGGTTGTACTTTTGGGCGAAGGCTTGGTGCGACTGTTCGTCGTCGAGCGAGACGCCGAGGACTTTCACGCCCTCGCGCTCGTACACGTCCGACGAGTCGCGGAAACTGCAAGCCTCCTTCGTGCAGCCCGGCGTGTCGTCCTTCGGGTAGAAATAGAGCACGACGTTCTGGCCGCGCAGGTCTGACAGTCTCACGGTGTTGCCGCTCGCGTCGCGCGACGTGAAGTCGGGCGCGGCGTCGCCTTCCCTTAACATTCCCTTCGGCCTCCCCTTCGATGAATGGACTAACTCTGCCCGCCATGATAGCCGAACCCGCCCGCGCGGCGCGAAGGCCGCGCCACCGGCCCGCGCGGCGGGCGGGGCGCGGTGTGGCGTCTTTGCCCGCGCCTCAGTTGCGCGCGGGGGAGGGGCGGAGGTGTTCGGCGTACTTCTTCTGCATCGCGCGCAGCGGTTCGGGAACGAAGGTGTTGATGTGGTGCGTGGCATCGTTGCCGTCGGCGTAAGCTTGGTAGAGGAGGAGGTCTGGGAGTTGGAGGCAGCTCAGGGGGGAGCTGTCGATGTAGCCGGTGTCGATGCCGATGGCGCTGTGGCACATGTAGATGCCGTGGTGGCCGAGCCGCCCGCGCAGGGGCAGGAGCGGCGTCGGCGTGTGGCCGAAGACGCAGGGCTTGCCCGTGTAGTTTTTGAAGAACTCGCCGCTGCGCGACCAGAGCAGGTGCTGCGCGTCGGTCTCGCGCGGGTGGCGCAGGCCGTCGAGGCCGGCGTGGACGTAGAGCGCGTAGTCGTCCTCGTAGAAGAGGGGGAGCGAGCGGAAGAAGTCGAGGTGCGCGGGCGGGAGCGACTCGCGGAAGCGGCGGCGCAGCTCTTGCAGGTCGCGCTCGGAGCGGACGCGGGCGCGCTCGCCCGTGTACTGCTCGATGGTGCGCTCGCTGCCGACCGCCGCGTGCAGCCAGAAGGTGCTGCCCTCCTCCACGAAGTCGAGGAGCATCTGCTCGTGGTTGCCGCGCAGGCAGACGACGCGCTCCGCGTTCCCGTGCCGGAGCGCGATCACGTCTTCGACCGCGCCGGGGATCTCCGTCCCGCGATCGACGAGGTCGCCGACGAGGACGACCGTGTCGCGCGCCGGGTCACGCGGGATCATTTCGAGGAGCCGGCGCAGCTGGGTGCGCCGGCCGTGTAGATCGCCGATGACGAAGGTCTTCACTCTCGCGCCTCCTTGCCGGGGCGGACGTGTGACGGACGGTTTCCCTGCTTGCTCTTCGTCTGCGGAGAAGCTGCCGGCAGTTGGCTAATAGCTGTTAGCTGTTAGCTTTTAGCCGGAAGGAATCAGCCTCTCAAATTTCAGTTGTCAATTCGTGCGTGGGCGTGGGGGGTGGTTTTGCTAACGGCTAACGGCTAACGGCTAACAGCTATTAGCTTGTTATGCCGGATGCGCCTGCGCGCGCGACTGCTCGATCCGCTGCATGACGGCTTGGAAGCGCGGGTCTTCGCGCAGGCGATCCCACGCCGGGTTGCGCTGGAACCACGGCAGGTTCTCGTTGCCGAGATCGACGGCGCGCTCCAGCCACTCGAACGCCTCGTCGTCCATCCCCTCCAGAGCGTAGGCGGTGGCGAGCCAGTAGGGCACGTCGTGGTCGGCGAGCGCGACCTCCTTCAAACGCTCGTCGGCGAGAATCTCGCGGGCCTCGTCGTGCTGCCCCAAGAGGCTCAGACACTGCGCGAGCTGCGCGCGCAGGCCCGTGATCTCCTGATGCTCGGAGACGACCTCGCGCAGGATCGCGGCGGCCGTGCGCACCTCGCCCTTGTGGTAGAGCACGACGCCGCGGAAGGCGCGGACGAACGGGTGGTCGGGTTCCATCTCCGCGCCGCGGTCGAGCTCGCGCAGCGCCTCGTCGTAGCGCCCCTCGTACATCAGGACGCGCGCGCGGTTGTAGCTGACGACGACGCGCTCGGCCGGGTTCAGACGCTGCATCCGGTCGAGCGCGCGCAGCGAGCGCTCGTAGTCGCCGTCGAGCCGGTAGAGGTAGGAGGCGACGAAGTGGACGCCCGTGTCGTTCGGGCACTCGCGGCGCAGGCGCTCGGTCTCGGCGCGGGCCTTCTGCTTCTCGCCGCGCGCGAGGTAGATGAAGACCATGTGCATCCGCGCCTCGAAGTTTTTGGGATCGAGCGCGAGGCCCTTCTGGAAGGCGCGCTCGGCCTGCTCGTAGTCCTCGCTGTCGCCCATGCACTTGATGACGCGGTTCGAGTGGGCGCTGCCCAGAGCGCAGTGGGCGAGCGCGAATTCGGGGTCGAGTTCGATGGCGCGGCGGAAGTGTTGGATCGCCTCGTCCACATCCTCCTCGGCCAGCGTGTGGTAGACGAAGCGGCCCATCGAGTCGCGGCCGCGCAGGTATTCCTCGTAGGCCTCGTGGTGGGCGGTCGCGCCGCGCTGCGAGAGCCCGACCTGCTCGTCCGCCCCGAGCTCGACGCGCAGGCCGTCCACGATGCGCTGCGCGATGGTGTCCTGCACGCCGATGATGTCCTCGGCCGCGGCGTCGATGCGATCCGTCCAGAGCAGCTCGCCGCTCGCGACGTTGACGAGCTGCGCGTTGACGCGCAGCTTGTCGCCCGCGCGCAGGAAGTTGGCCGAGAGCACGGCCGACACGCTCATCTCCCTCCCCGCTTCGAGCGGATCGACCTGCTGCCCCTGATACTTGGCGATGACGGACGACGGCCGGACGACGAGCGAGCGCAGGCGCGCCAGCTCGGTGATGACGGCGTCGGCCAGCGAGAACTCGTAGAAGGCGACCGACGAGTCGTCGCTCAGGTTGCGGAACGGGAGGATGGCGATGGACTTCTGCGCGGACGTTTCGCCGGGCAGGCTCGTCTGCGGCGTGTCGTGCAGCTGCGGCGCGGTGGACTGCGGCGAGCCGGTCAGCGAGGTCGAGGGCGACTGCGACGCCCCGGAAGTCTCGCCGCGGAAGTTGCGCAGCCAGCGGCGGAAGCTCTTGCCGACGCCCGAACCCTGCTCCTGATGGCGCGGCGCGATGGCCGGGAACTCGGTCGAGACCGAGCCGTGGGGCGAGTCGGCCGC
>DATCVD010000080.1:0-2386 GCA_036567125.1 Pyrinomonadaceae bacterium
CTCGGCCCCGGCGACGTGCTCTACGACCTCGGCAGCGGCGACGGCCGCATCCCGATCCGCGCCGCCCAACTTTACGGCGTCCGCGCCGTCGGCATCGAGATCGATCCGGCCTTAGTCGCCGGGGCGCAGGAGGCGGCGCGGCGCGCGGGCGTCTCCGACCGCGTCACCTTCCGCGCGGGCGACATCTACCGCGAGGACTTGCGCGGCGCGACCGTCGTCACCCTCTACCTCTCCGACACGATCAACCTGAGCCTCCGCCCGAAGCTGCTGCGCGAGCTGCCCGCGGGCGCGCGCATCGTCTCGCACGACTTCCGCATGGGCGACTGGAAGCCCGAACGGACGGTGCGCGTCCCGTGGCGCAACCTCTACCGCACGGTCTACGTCTGGACAGTCCCGCGCGACGGCCGCATCGACAAGTGACGCCGCCGCGCTGAGAAGTCACTTGAGAGTGCCGCCCTTCCTCGCCGCAACCGGCCCGCAACACTAAATTCTCCGAGAAGCAATTAACGCCGCGTCGCGCCCGCAACCGCGACGCGGCGCGGGCCGCTGTGGCAAGGCGATTGCTAAAACGGTGGGACGCGTCGCACGGGCATACTGAATTGAAACACGAGCGGCGCACGGATCGTGGGCGGTCAATCCAGATCGCCCCGTAAATCCGAGATGATTGAGAAGTCGGATTGATCGCGTACATCGTCACGATACGGACACTGCGGTTCGCGGCGACGATGACGACAACCCAGATGTCGGAGCGATCTCAGACGGGTGAAGGGATATGATTGTTCGTCATTGCTTAGACGAGCTTCATAAGACCCGCCTGCTTCTCGGCCCTCGTCCCTGAAGGCCCCGGCACTCGGCCGCTACAGACTCGCCGGGATCGCATCCCCTGAATTCGATTCGTTTCGCGGAGGCCCGACGCTCTGCCACCCCGGAGTGTGCGCGCGTGAGTGCGGCGCGGCGCAACGCTCCTTCCCCCTTCCGGTTGCCGTCGCACTGTAGGCGCGGGTCAGCCCGCGCGAAAGGCCCCCTGGCCGCAGCTAACTCGTTTGACTCGGAGGAGGGTTAGAGACAGATGAAGAGGATCAGTTTCAAGTCGGCCCTGTTCTCGCTCAGCGCCGCCGTCGCCGTGGTTGTCGCTTCCGTCATCGCCGCGGACTCGCAAATCGTGCTGCTCGGCGGCGAATCGTTCCACAGCTCGAACTTAAATTCGTCCGGCACGCCCGGCTACTCGCTCGACATCAGTACAACTTGCGATTCGACCCAGCTTAACGGGACGGTCAACTACAGCCTGACGGGCAGCGCCGCCGGCCCTTACACCGGCACGTACAGCGAGCAGGGATCGTTCACCCTCTCGAACGGCACGGTGACGAATCTATCGGCGAGCTTCACGATCTCGCCGTCGGGCGGCGGCTCGGCCATCACGGGCAACAAGACGCTCGGCGGCCCCGCCGGCACGTTCAAGGGCAACTGCTCCTCGACGGGCGGCAGCAGCAGCACGAGGAACGCGGTGGCTTCGGGGCTGTTCAACTACACGGCCGACGTCAACGGGACGCCCGTGACCGGCGTCGGCGGCATGGCGCTGGACATCACCGAGACGGCGACGAACTCCACCGGCACCGGGTTCGGGCACACGAACTTTCACGGGGTGTCCGCGAGCACCGAGAGCCCGAAGGCGACCGGCGGCGGCAACATCCTGCACTCCCCCAGCAACCCCGGCATCACCTTCGGCTTCAACGCCCAACTCCAGAGCAACGGCAACCTGCACGGCCGCGGCACGGTCATCGACCACCGCACCAACACGCGGATCAAAATCCTCAACGTCGTGAGCCTCGCCGTCGCCGGGCGGATCGCCATCTTCACCGGCCAGTGTGAAGTCAACGGCGCGCCCGAGAACTACCGCATCGAGGTGGAGGACGTGGACGAGCCGGGCATCCTCGTCGACGGGTTCACGATTAACACCGACTCCTACCCGCAGCAGTCGGGCAGGCTGACGGGCGGCAACATCCAAGTGCGCGGCGTGGGCGGCGGAGTGCCCACCCCGACGCCGACGCCCATCCCCGACTAACGGCGGGTTCGGGCTTGCGGCCTCGCGGATTGAACGAAGGCGGCGCGCGCGACACTAGCTAGTCGCGCGCGCCGCCTCGTCACGTCTTCGCGCCCCGCCCCGCGGCGCGTTTGGGATTCGGGCCGCCGGCCGCCCTCGTCAACAAATAGTTTGACAAAAGTCGGGCCGTCGAATAATTTTTTTAGGGGCTAGAGTAGTTAAGCACTAAATTGCGAGTGCTAAACTACTGACGTGCAACAGCGAAACCGGTATTACCGACGTGCTCATATTTCGGAGCGTAAATTCCGGCGACTGGTGCGCTTCTTCGCCTTCGATTTTAGCGCC
>DATCVD010000081.1:0-2975 GCA_036567125.1 Pyrinomonadaceae bacterium
TCGGACTACGCCGCCGGGGTGGCGCGCATCGTCGGCAACCTCAACGCCCGCTACAGCCTCGGCTTCGCGCTCGCCGAGGCCGAGCGGGACGACGGCCGCCTCCACCCGCTCGAAGTCCGCGCCCGCGCCAGGGACGCGAAGGGCAAGGAGCGCAAGCTCGAAGTCAAGACGCGCCGCGGCTACTTCATGCCCGTCGCCAAGCGCCCCGCGCCGGCCGACGCGGCGAAGAAGGCGGACGACGACGCGGCGCAGCCCGAGCGCGTGAAGAACTGACGGCGGACGCGCCCGGCCGCCGGGCGGTTGCGGGGCGCGGATTTCGGGCGGCGGATCAGGAGACAACCGGTCTCTTCAACCCGCCGCCCGAAGCCCGCGCCCCGCAATTTCTTTTGACACTCGAAAAGAGGCGCAGTTATCATCCGAGCCGTTCCCAACGCTCGTCAGTTTAGCAACAGCCCGGTAGCT
Organism: Pyrinomonadaceae bacterium; assembly: GCA_036567125.1. Taxonomy (GTDB): domain Bacteria; phylum Acidobacteriota; class Blastocatellia; order Pyrinomonadales; family Pyrinomonadaceae; genus JAIVGV01. Next base: position 463 of record DATCVD010000081.1, read on the forward strand.
TCCGTCTCAAGCGAGTCTCATGCGCGCGCCGTCTCGGGCGGCGAGCGGTTCGAGTCTGTCCCGGCCGATGGAGAAACCCACGATCCGACGCGTCGGCGTGCTCGTCAAGCCGAACCACCCGGAGGCGACGCGGGCCGTCTGCCGCCTGCTCGAATACTTCTCGGCGCGCGGCGTCGCGCTCGTCGCCACCAAGCGCTTCGACAGCGCGACGGTCGAGCGCGAGACGGGCTGCGCGCTCGAAACCCTCGAACCCGAGCAACTGGCCGACACCGCCGATCTCATCGTCGTCCTCGGCGGCGACGGCACGATGATCGCCACCGCGCGCCTGCTCGACAAGCGCGAAGTCCCCGTCGTCGGCATCAACTTCGGCAGCCTCGGCTACCTGACGGAAGTCCGCCTCGAAGAGATGACCGCCGCGCTCGACTCGGTGTTCGCCGGCGACTTCCGCCTCGACCGCCGCGTGATGCTCGCCGCCGAACTCTGGCGCGGCGAGGAGCGATTGCTGCGCAACCGCGTCCTGAACGACGTGGTCATCTCCAAGTCGGCGCTCGCGCGCATCATCGAGATCGAGACGCTGCTCGACAAGCAGTTCGTCAACTGCTTCCGCTCCGACGGCCTGATCGTCTCGACGCCGACGGGATCGACCGCCTACAACCTCTCGGCCGGCGGCCCCATCGTCTACCCGTCGATGAACGCCGTCGTCATCACGCCGATCTGCCCGCACACGCTCTCGAACCGGCCGCTGGTCGTGCCGGACGACGCCGAGATCGAGCTCGTCCTGAAGACGCCGCAGGAGGAGGTCGCGCTCACGCTCGACGGTCAGGTCGGCTACCGCCTCGAAGCCGGCGACCGCGTCCTCATCAGCAAGAGCCGCACCGCCTTCCACCTGATCCAGCCCCCGCACCGCAACTACTTCGAAGTGCTCCGCGGGAAGCTCCGCTGGGGGAGATGAGAAAGGACGTGAATCGTGAATCGTAAATCGCGAATAGATGAAGAACTGCTCTTTCTATTTACGATTTACGATTCACGGTTCACGATTGAATGAGATGGCAGACGACAACAGGGACAGCGAGTTGACGAGGCCCGGCGTGCGCTCGGACGCCTACGAGCGGGAGGCGACGACCGATCTCAAGGATCAGACGCCCGACCGCCCGAAGGGGATTGCGCTGCACACGCGCATCCTCGTCGGGCTGTTCGTCGGCGTCGTGGCGGGCGTTGCGGCGAACCGCGCGCTCGGCGGCGATCACCCGCAGGTCGTGTGGGCGATCCGCCACGTCACGGAGCCGGTCGGGACGCTCTTCCTGCGGCTGCTGCTGATGATCGTCGTGCCGCTCGTCTTCTCGTCGCTCGTCGTCGGCGTCGCCGGGATCGGCGACGTGCGCAAGCTCGGCCGCGTCGGGCTGAAGTCTTTCGCCTACACGCTCGTCATCTCGGCCGTCTCGGTCGTCATCGGGCTGACGCTGGCGAACACCATCCGGCCCGGCACGCGCCTCGACGCCGAGACGCGCGCCGGCCTCGAAGCGCGCTACTCGACGGACGCCTCCAAGCGCGTGGCCGACGCGACGAAAACGGCGACGACCGACTCGCCGATGATGCAGGTGGTTAAAACCATCGTGCCGTCGAACCCCGTGGCGGCGGTCGCCGGCATCATCGCGGGCGAGGAGCGGCAGACCGACACGCCGAACATGCTCCACCTGATGTTCTTCGCCGTGCTGCTCGGCATCGCCGCGACGCTCATCCCCGTGGAAGTCTCCGCGCCGCTCCTGCAGGGCTTGCAGGCGCTCTTCGAAATCTCGGCGAAGATCATCGACATCATCATGAAGATCGCGCCGTTCGCCGTCGCGTGCCTCCTGTTCAACAACACGGCGCGCTTCGGACTCGATCTGCTCGGCGCGCTGGGGTGGTTCGTCGCCACGGTCTTGGGCGGCCTCGCCCTGCACATGTTCGGCGTCTATTCGCTCTCGGTCTACTTCCTCTCGCGCATCTCGCCCGTCGAGTTCTTCCGCCGCATCAAGACGGTGATGCTGACGGCGTTCTCGACCTCCTCGTCGAACGCGACGCTCCCCACCGCGCTGCGCGTCTCGGAGGAGAACTTGGGCGTCCCGCGCGAGATCAACAGCTTCGTGCTGACCGTGGGCGCGACGGCCAACCAGAACGGGACGGCGCTCTACGAGGGCGTGACCGTCCTGTTCCTCGCGCAGCTCGCGGGGATCGAGCTTAGCCTCGGGCAGCAGCTCGGCGTCGCCTACTTCGCCATCCTCGGCGGCATCGGCACGGCCGGCGTGCCTTCGGGGTCGATCCCCTTCATCATCGTGATGCTCGCCACCTACGGGATCAACCCGGCGCTCATCGCGATCATCCTCGGCGTGGATCGCATCCTCGACATGTGCCGCACAACGCTGAACGTGGCGGGCGACATCACGGCCGCGACCTACGTCGCCCGCAGCGAGGGCTACGAGCTGCTCAAGCCGCACGTGCCCGCCCTCGCCGCCGCGGGCGTCGTCGCGGCCGGG
>DATCVD010000082.1:0-4642 GCA_036567125.1 Pyrinomonadaceae bacterium
GCGGCCGACGCGCGCCACGCGCCCGCCCTTGATCGCCACGTCGGCCCGGAACCACGGGTTGCCCGTGCCGTCGACGACCCGCCCGTTCGTGATCAGGAGGTCGTAGGCGGGCTGCGCGGCCGCCTGCCGGCCGGGGATCGACGCGGCGAGCGCGGCGGCCAGAAGGCCCGCCGCGAGCGCGGTGGTGAAGCTGGAACGGGCGATCATTTAAGTCGGCGGCCGCGCACTCGTCTGAGTCGATCTTCTCCCTAGAAGTTGATCTTCGTCGCGAACTGCACCTTGCGCGAGGTGCTCGTCGTCGTGCCGAGCACCTGCCCGAAGGAGCCGCTGGTGAGCGAGAGGTTCGCGTCGGAGACGGCGAACGACGGCGTGTTGGTCACGTTCTGCGCCTCGACGCGGAACTCGACGTTCACGTCCTCGTTGAAGCGGAAACGCTTGCTGATCGTCGCGTCGAGGTTGAAGAAGCGGGGGCCGGTGAAGAAGTTCCGGCCCGTGTTGCCGAACTCGCCGGGCGCGGGCGTGAAGAACAGCTCGCGCTGCTCGGTGGTGAAGAAGACGTTGCGGCCGCCCTCCACCACGACGCGCCCCATGTCGGGCGTGCAGCCGTTGCAACTGGCCGGCGTGAAGACCACCTGCGAGAGCGTGTTGTTGCCGGTGAAGACCGTGAACGGCCGGCCCGAATACATGCGCAGAATCCCGCCGACCTGAAAGCCGCCGAGCAGGAGGTCGGCCGCGCGGTTCCAGTCGCCGCCCCAGCGGCGGCCGCGGCCGAAGGGCAGCTCGTAGAGCGTGTAGCCCTGAAGGGCGTGGCGGCGGTCGAAGTCCGAGCGGGCGTAGTTGAGCGAGCGGTTGCGGATGTCGAAGGGCGTGCTGCCGGCCGACTGGCCGGCCCGCCCCGTGCCGTTGTCGCCGCCGCGGCCCGCGACGGCGAAGGCCGGATCGAACGAGCGCGTGTCTTCGGACTTGGCGAGCGTGTAGCTCAACTGGAAGCCGAGGCCGCGCGTGAAGCGGCGGCTGAACTGCACTTCGAGCGCGTTGTAGCGCGAGCGGTCGTTGTTGTCGATGACGTTGACCGCGCCCGAGAACTGCGGGAAGGGCTGGAAGAAGAACGGGCTGAAGAACTGGCCCTGCGCGTCGCGGTTGAGCCGGAAGTTGGGCGTCGTCGCGTTGCCGGCGCGCGTGCCCTGCGCGATGAGGAAGGCGGCCTGCGCGACGCTGCCCGCGTCCACGATGTTGGTGGCGACCGTGCCGTTGGCGAGCCGGACGCCGCTGCCGAGCGTCGCCTGATTGAGCAGGAACTGCGCGCCCGTCTGGCCCGCGGGGAGGCGCGAGTCGCCGGCCAGCAGGCGGTTGATCAGGAAGTTCGGATCGTTGACGACCGAGGCGCGCGTCGCCGGGTCTTGCAGCTGGCGGAAGGCGGCGAGGAAGCCGTTGTTGGCGATGTCGACCTGATTGGCGTCGTAGCCGCCGAAGAGCTTGCGCCCCTGCCGGCCGATGTAGCTGACCTCAAGGACGGTGTTCCGGCCCAGCTCGCGCTGGAAGCTGAAGCCGTACTGGTGCGTGCGCGGGTAGGTCAGGTCGGGATCGACGACGGTCAGCGAGTTGACGGAGAAGGCCGGCGGCGTGCGGAAGGCGAGCGGCGTCGTGTCGCTGGCCGTGAGCTGCGGGATGCCGTTGCGCAGCAGCGCGTTGTTGGCCCCGCCGAAGGGCGCGTCGCCCGCGCGCAAGGTGATGGCGCGCGTCAGGCCGGGCGCGCTCTGGAAGATGAACGAGGAGAAGACGAACGTGTTCGTGCGATCCCACGCGAGGCGGTAGTTGCCGCGCACGGAGGTCTTGCCGTCGCCGAACGGGTCCCAAGCGAAGCCGGCCGTCGGGGCGAACTGCTTCCACGAGTCTTCGTAGAGCTTGCCCTCGGAGAAGCTGATCTGGTCGGTGGCCGCCTCGCCGAAGGCGACGCGGTTAGTGGGCCGGAGCACGATGTTGTCGGTCGAGCGCGGGCTGAGGCGCACCTCCCAGCGCAGGCCGTAGTCGAGCGTCAGGTTGGGCCGCACCTTCCAAGTGTCCTGCCCGTAGAAGTCGTACTCGGGGTACGAGGCCGTGAAGTTGAAGCGCGTGCCCGGCGCGCCGAAGGCCGAGTCGTCGAGGGCGACGAACGACTGCTCGACGCGGCCGATGCGGCCCAGCACGTCGTTGATGTAGTTTTCGAGCCGGCCGCGATCCGTCAGGTTGATGCCGGCACTGCCGGTCGGCAGCGCGCGCGTGCCGAACGCGGTGGGCACGGGGTTCTCGGTCGTGCCGAGCCGGACGGTCGGCACGGTCAGCAGGCCGGCGACCGAGGTGCGGTCGTCGAAGTGCCGCTGGATGCGGATGTTGGTGCCGAACTTGAGCGTGTGCGCGCCGCGCTGGTGCGAGAGGTTGTCGACGACTTGGTAGGTCGTGATCCGCCGCGCGTTGTTGAGCGGGGCCTCGCGGTTGAGCGGGTCGGTCGGCAGGTTCAGGATGATCGGCGGGTTGGTCGTCGCGTTCGGGTCGGGGTTGAGGAAGCCGAAGGTGAAGCGGTTGAAGCCGACCACCAGTTCGTTGACGGTCGTCGGCGTCAGCGTCGCGCGGTAGTTGATCGCCAAGTTGCGCGGCGAGCGCGTGGTGTCGACGAAGCAGGGCGAGCCGGGGAAGCGCTGGAGGCCGCCGTTGGCGTTGTCGCAGAGCGTGGTCTGCTCGCCGCGCGAGTAGCGGCCGTAGATGCCGTGCCGCTCGTTGAACGAGTGATCGAGGCGCATCGTGTAGTCGTACTGCCGCTCGGTCTGCGGCGCGACGAAGCTGAAGCCGGCCGCGTTCAACCCGTCGCCGATGGTGAAGTTGTTCGGCAGCGGCAGCAGGCCGATGAGCCGGGCCGTCGTCGGGTCGGGCGCGAGCGGGATGCTCGGGTTGCCGATGACGTTGAAGGAGTTGATGCACTGCGTCGTGACGGTCGCCGAGCAGGTCGGCAGGACGGGGACGCCCGCGTCGTTGATGACGCGCGTGTTCGCGCCCGTCACGGTGGCGTTGGCGTTGGCGCGGCCGACGGCGTAGCGGAAGATGCCGGCGCGCGCCTGCTCGGTGTACACCGTGCGGTTGACGAAGAAGGCTTGGCTCGTGCGCAGCAGCTGGAGGTTGACGAAGAAGAAGGTGCGGTTCTTGCCGTTATAGACGGTGTCGCCGCCCTCGCCGAACTTGGGGAGGTAGACGGGGCCGCCCAAGCTCCCGCCGAAGATGTTCTGCACGAACTGCGGCTTGTCGGTCGCCACGCGCTGCCCGTTGACGAGGCGCGTGTTGATGGTGTTCACGTACTCGTTCGCGTGGAAGCGGGGCGTCTGGTAGAAGTGGAAGAGGTTGCCGTGGAACTCGTTCGTGCCCGACTTGGTGACGAGCGAGACCTGCGCGCCCGACGAGCGCCCGTTGTCGGCCGTGAAGTTGCTGGTGACGACCTGAAACTGCGTGATCGAGTCGGGGTTCGGGCGGATCGGGGTGAAGTTCGAGCCGCCGGCGCTCGTCTCGTTGATGTCGATGCCGTCGAGCGTGAAGTTGAACGCGCGGTCGCGCGCGCCGTGGACGTGGACGCCGCCGCCGGTGTTCGCGCCCGTCACGACGCCCGGCTGGAAGTTGATAAATTCGAGCGGGTTGCGCCCGCGGTTGCCGACGATGGGGAGGTCTTCGAGCGGGCGCTCCTCGACCGTGTTGCCGAAGTTGCCGGAGCTGCTCGTCTGCACCAGCTCGGCGACCGAGTCCACGGTGACGACCTCGTCAACGCCGCCCGGGTTGAGCGTCACGTCCACGGTCGCCGGCTGGTTGACGTTCACCTGATTAGAAGTCGAGACGAACTTCTTGAACCCGCTCTTCTCTACCGCGACGCTGTAAAGGCCGACCTGAACGGAGTCGAAGACGTAGGTTCCGGTCGAGGTCGTCTCGGTGGTGAAGGAGACCTGCGTCGCCTCGTTCGTCAGCGTGACGGTCGCGCCGGGGATGATCGCGCCGCCCGCGTCCGTGACCGTGCCGGTGACGCGCGAGGCCGTGCCCTGCGCGGAGGCGGGCGTGGTGACGGCCAAGCACAAGCAAATGACGACGAGGCGTGTCAGAAGGCGGGGGAGTCTCATGGTGGTCTCCTGTGGGCTTTCGGTTTCGTCTTGCGGGGCGGGCGGTTCAGGCCCGCAGCCTTGCCGCTTGCGCGAGCGCGCGAGCGCGTGCGTCCGCGGACGCACAACACCCTCGGTTCGAGCCGGACGTTTTACCTGTTGACGAAATAACGATGCGGACGCGGCCCGCGGGATCGGACTGCTGCGTGGGCCGCGCTTTGTTTGAGCGGGCCTATTTTAGTGAACACGGCGGCAATAATCAAAGCTAAAAGTTTTTATCTCCGCGATAAGCCGCGCTAATGTGCCCGCCGCGACGAAGTGCGCCACTCAGAGCGCCCGTGATGGCTCACGAAAGCAGCAATTTATGTTCCCGCCGCCGGCCCCGCGAAACGGCCCGCGCGGGCGCGGAAAGCGCCGCCACCCTCAAAAGCTTCTGCAAAATTTTGGATAGGACTTCTGTTTTTCGGATGACGCGCCGCGCCGCCGCCGCCCCGGCTAGCGCCGACACTAACGCGCGCGCCGCGACCGTCGCC
>DATCVD010000083.1:0-23500 GCA_036567125.1 Pyrinomonadaceae bacterium
CCCCGGCAGCTCGAGCACGTCGGCCGGGTGAGCGCGGAGCGAGCGCAGCACCTCCGGCGCGGAAGGCGCGAAGCTGCCGCCGGCCGGAGCGCCCGACGCCAGGAACCGGGAGACCGGCACGCAGAGCGTGAAGGCGGCCTGCCGCTTCTCGGCGCTCAGGATTTGGACGTGGAAGTTTTTTTTCTTCATCGTGGGCTGGCGGAAAGGAGTGACGCACCGTCGAACCGGGCGGCGTCCCTTGGTTCGACGGTGCGTATTATGCTGGCGGGTCGCCGTGGTTTGGGGTGGGCAACATCACGGCAACATCACAGGCGGATTCGGGGCGGGATCGTCAGGGCCGAGCGCCCGGCTCGGCCGCGCTCAGGTAGATGACCCGCGGCACGTAGCGGTAAGAGTGCGAGCCGGGGTCGAACTGGAGCGTGATTGTTTCCTCGTCGTCGCGCACCGGCCGGCCCGCGACGAGCTGCCGCAGCCGGTTAGCGCCCTCCTTATCGGCGACGAGCAGTTGCGGGTCGAATGCCGAGTCGTATCCCATCTCCCGCGCGGCCTCGTCGGGCGAGATGATGCCCTTCTCGGCTTTCTTGATGGAGCGCTCGTCGTTGATGCGGTCGGCCTGCGCCTGCTGGAGCGGGTTGCGCGCCTTCTCGCGGTTGAACTGCATCGACACGCCGTCGAAAGGGACGCCGCCGAGGCGCAGATCGAGCCGGCAGGTGTGCTCGTGCCGGCGCTTGATGACGCGCTGGAAGTTCGCGGCCTGCGAGAGCATGAAGTTGTAAACGACGTTCGCGTAAGTCTCCGTGGTCGAGTCAGTGCGGCCGTGGAAGGCCGGGAACGTGCCGAGGCCGGAGAAGACCTGCTCCTCGTTCATGCGGAACACGTCGTACGCGCCGCGCGAGTCGCCGGTGACTCGGTCGTGCTGCACCTTCTGGTCGTCGTAGGTGACGAGCAGCCCCGTGTTCGAGACCTGCTCGGCCGCCTTGCCCACCTCGGCCAGATACCTCCGCAACCTCCCCCGGTACTGTTCGGGCGACTCGTTCGCCTCCTCCGGCGGGCGGGCGACGGAGATCGAGACGATGCCCAACAGGCCGAGCTTGCGCGCGATGAACCTGATGTTGTCGAGCATGTCGGTCTGCGGCCCGGTGATGGAGGCGACCGCGGCCGTCGCCGGCGGCTTAGCGTAAGGGCTGTTCTCGATGGTCTGCACCGCGTAGTAGCGGTACGTTTCGGGGCTGAGCCGGATGAGGCCGAGCGGCGAGCGGGGCATCCCCGCGCCGACGCCGGGCCGCTGGTGCGGGACGTATTCGCCCTCGATGAACTTGAACCGAATCTGCTCGACGGGTACGAGCGCCACGCGCTCGACGCGACGCGCGCCGAGGTTGACCACGTCCTCGGACGACACCGCGCCCAGGACGGCGGCCTGCGCGAGATAGGCGTTCATCAGCCCGTCCACGCCCGCGCCGATGCGGTAGAGCCGGGTGGCCGCCTCGTTGAGCCGGTCGGCCGCCTGCTCGGTGCGGCGCTTCGAGCTGGCCGTAACGTGCAGCTTATGCCCCGTGTTCGCCATGTTCACGACGTTGGCGACGTACTGAGACATATCCGGGTTGAAGACCCACAGGTGCTTGAGGACGGCCAGCATCTGGAAGTCGATGACCGGCGAGACGCCGCCCCAGAATTGGAGGGATTGCGTAATCCTGTCGGAGAGATCCGACTCGGCCGACGAGCGGCCGGTCTCCGGCACGTCAACGCCGTTCACGCGGCGCAAGCTCTTACCGCCTCCCCACTGCTGTTTCAGCCAGAGCAGCGGGTGACGCCACGGACTAATCATGCTTCACCTCCGGTGTAGGGCAACACGCCGACGAAGTTGCTCCGCGGGAGCGACTTGAACGCGACCAGGTCATAGACGCACGCGTGGAAGTAGTGATCGGGAGTCGTGTGCTCCCAGCGCGCGTGCTCCTGACCGTCTTTGTCTTTGACGAGCACGCGCACCGGCGCGCACATCTGCTTCTCGACCTCCGGGTCGTTGTGGATCGCGGCGGGCCAGTGCTCCTCCTGCTTCGAGACGATTGAGAAGACAGCGTCCATCGCCATCGTGCGGTTGATCTGCACGGTGTAGGCTTCCTGCTTGTCGGCCTCGTTGGCGTCCGCCTCGCGCGCGCGCTCCTCCTTGTGCTCGCCGGCGAGGCGGAACATCCTCGTCTTCAAGGCGTCGGTCGAGGGGTAGAAGGCGCGGAAGACTTTGCCCTTGTGACGGAGCGCCCAATCCTTGCAGCCGTTCAACTCCGGCAGCGCGTCGATGACGCACCGCCTCACGCCGTAGTCGGACATCAGCCGGTCGAGTTCGGCCCACGACGAGACGACGCCCATCGCGATCACGTACCGCTTGCTGTCCGGCCCGCTCGCGGAGATGCGGTAGTTGTATTTCGCGCCCACGTCCACGCCCATCGTCACGTCGCGCCAGCGCGCGGCGGGCAGTCGGCTCTGCGGCAGCTCGGCCGACAGCATCTTGAGCATCGACTCGGTGACGCGGCTCCCCTTCGGCGAGTAAGGCAACCCCAGGTCGGAGCGGTAGAACTCGGTCAGCTCTGACGGGTCGGCCGAGATCGAGGTGACGGCTAGCCGGTTAAGATCGACCTTGCCGACCGAGAGCGGCGGGACGTAGTAGCCGCTCACGCTCTCGACCTCGGGGCGGCGCTTCGTCCAGCGGCCCGGCCCGAAGGTGTCAACCGGCACTTTGCAGTTCGGGCAGGCGACGTGCATCCGCGCCTTCCACAGACGCTCCTTGTCCCAGGTCTCCCACACCTGCCGCACTTCACCGTCGGCGCGCACGTCGCGGAAGAAGTCGAGCTCGTTGTACTCGCCGCAGGCGGGGCAGAGCACCTCCCACACCTTCTGATCGGAGGCGAGGTATTCGGCGTCGATGCCGACGCCCGGCAGGCCCGGAGTCGAGAGCTTGATCTCGTGGGCGAGCGCCGAGTTGTTGAGCCGCTTCTGCGCGAGCGAGACGATGGACTTCGCAATCTCCTCGTACTCATCGAGGATGAGCAGGTCAGCCGCGAACGACTTCATGCCCGCGACCGACTGGCCGCCCGCGACGTAGAGGTAGCTCTTACCCGCCTGCTTGAAGGTGACGGCGTCGTAATGGGTGAAGAGGTTGGCGAGGAACGCCGTCTCGGCGCGCAGCCCCGAAAACCGTTCCTTGGAGAAGAAGGTGACGGCCTCCTTCGTGGAGAAAACGTAGCCGACGTTCAGGCCCGCCTTGTGCTTGAGGCCGTAGTAGCGCGCGCCGAAGGCGAGGACGAAGCAGGCGATGGTGATGGCCCACTCCGAGAGACCTTTCTGCGAGGGCTTGCGGACGACCTTGCGCTGGTGCTCGTCCTCGTAAAGCGCGACGAGCGGCTGGTAGTTGTCGAGCGTGAGGGGCTGATCGTCGATGCGCCGGTAGAGGAAGGCGAATTCGAGCGGCGAGGGCGGCGGCAACTCGTCAGTCGTCTCCGTCTCGTTCGACTCCGTCTCCGGCAGTAAGAAGCTGAGGAAGCAGTCCGCGAGCCCCGCGGCGGATGTCGGTAGTGATGGTGTCGAGAGCTTGCGGATCTTTAACATTTCGCCTCAGCGACTCGGAAAGGAATAGCAGGAAGTCGACCACCCACGACCACTGAATCATCTCGGCCAGGTGCACCTTGCGGCGCGTCTCGGAGAGCGCGATGCGCGGCCGGCGGACGAAGGCCAGCCGCTCGATCTCACGCCAGCGCCGGGCCTCGTCCTCGCCGCCGCGGATGAGCTGCGCGAGCTTTTGCAGCGCGGCGACCGAGGCGTCCCTGTCCTTCGCCGCCTGCGCCGACGCGAACTCTTCGAAAGTCTTCCTGACCTCCTTCCAGTGTTCTGGCGTCGGCTCGCCGCCGAGGAGCTGGCGCACCCGCATGTCGAGGAGGCTGATGTCTTCTTCGAGCGAGAGCGGGTCGGGGCCGCCCTTCGCCTTCTGGTATTCGCGCTTGTCCTTCGCGCCGAGCACGTCGAGGTAGCGCGAGCGGTCGCCGCTCTTGAGCCGCGGGCTGGCGAGGCCGGCGCGCGAACGGCCGCCGTGGTTTTTGCAGCGCACCCGCCCCTTGACGTGCCGCTTCGAGCAGTGCCGATCCTTCGTACACTCCGGGCACGCTTCGAGATCGGCGTCCTCCCGCGTGAACCGATACTCGCAGACGTTGCAGGTCTTGACGTGCGCCCGGCAGTGGACGGGGCACATGGATTCTGCGTCGAGCGCCTGCTCGCACGGCGGGAGGTTGCCTTCTTCGATCCCGCATAATGTGCCCGCCTCTCGTCGGCAGCTCATGGTTCAAGAGAAAAGCGTGCATGAGGTAACGGAGCGTGCATGAGGTAACGTCAGGCACGCCGACTCAGTAACCGACGAGCCGCAGGAACTCGGCCCGCGTCTCCCCGGTGTGTTTGAAGCGCCCCGAGAGCGACGAGCAGACCATCTCCGCCTCGGTGCGTACCCCGCGCATCTTCATGCACAGGTGCTCGCCGCGGGCGATGACGGCCACGTCGGGCGTCTCGGCGAGGCGCGCGACCTCGGCCGCGATGCCGGCCACCAGCCGCTCCTGTAGTTGCAGGCGGTGCGCGTGCTTGTGGGCGACGCGCGCGTACTTCGAGAGGCCCAGCACCTTGTTGTCGGAGATGACGCCGATGGACACGTCCGACTCGAACGGGAGCAGGTGGTGCTCGCACATCGAGTACACCTTCATGCCCCGGACGACGATCATCTGATCGCCGGAGACGGACGAGAAGGCCGTCTCGATGTTGCCCGGCTCGTACTCGATGAATTGCCGCCACATCTGCGCGAAGCGGCGCGGCGTGTCTTTAAGACCCTCGCGCGTCGGGTCCTCGCCGAGCGCGGCGAGCAGGTCGCGGCAGATTTCTTCGAGGCGGCGCGTGTTGACCTGCGGGCACGCGTCCGGCTCTTTGCCGTCAAACCCCACGACGATCCCCCCACAGCGCGACGTGCTGCTGGAAGCCGACGCGCGCCCCGAACCAGCGGTCGCCGAGGGTGCGCGCGGCGAGCCACGCCGCGCCCTCCAAGACCTCGTCGCGCAGGGTGGCGATTCGGGACGCCTCGGCGGCCTCGCCCTCGCCCTCGCCCTCGACCAGCGGCGTGCCGGTCTGGAGGAAGACGGGCACCTCCGGGAAGCTGGCCGCGACGTGCCGCGCGAATGCGTAATCAGTCTCGTCGAAGACGACGAACTTGAAGGCGACGGCCGGCCGCGCCGCCCCGGAGCGTGCGGCCCTGATGCAATCGGCGAGGCGCTGCTCGCGGAAAGGCATCCCCGACGACGGCCCCTTAGGCGACAGCACGAGGTGATCGAGTTCTCCGAACCAGTCCTGCGCCACGGTGCCTTGCGTTTCGAGCGCGAAGGTGAAGTTGTTGGCACGGCCGAGCCGGATGAGCGGGGCGAGCGGCTGCACGGCCGGGTTGCCGCCGGTGAGCGTGACGAGGAGCGGAAAGCCGCGCGAGAGGCCGAGCATCGTGTCAAGGATGTCGTCGGCCGACTGTTCGACCCAGTCCTCTTTGTTCGCGGGATCGACCGCGAACATGGAATCGCACCAGTTGCATCGAAGGTCGCATCCGCCCGTGCGGACGAACAGCGAGGGCATCCCCGCGAGCGGCCCCTCGCCCTGAATTGTCGGCCCGAAAATTTCGCTGACGGTGATACTGCGGCGTGCCATTACTCATTCACCCCCTCCCGATAAGTGGCCCAGGTCTTCGGAGTCTCCGAGACCCGGACGGCGTGTGTCTCAGGCCAGCGCGGTGCGGCCCACTTGTAAATCAGCCGCGCGATGTTCTCGGCGGTCGGCTGCTTGATGGAATGATTCAGGTGCCGGTGATCGAACCGGCGTTTGATGAATACCTTGAGCGCCTCCAGTTCGCCGTAGTCGCGCACGAAGCTGCGGCGGTCTAAGGATGCGGCGCGCAGCACGATCTCCACGACGTAGTTGTGGCCGTGGAGTCGCCCGCACTGGTGGCCGCGCGGCAGGCCGTAGAGACGGTGCGACGCCGAGAACTCGAATTGCTTGCTGATCTCGTACATCAGACTCCCCCGCCGTAGTCATTCCAGCGGCATTTCACGCAGAACTTGTAAGGCCGGTTTGTCACAGCCGGCACGCCGGGCTGCTTGCAGCTCGGGCAGGTGAGCAGGGCCACTTCGCCCGGCTGCGCCTTCGAGACTTTCATCTCGCGCCCGTCGCGGCGTCGCAGCAGCCAGACGAAGACGGCCGACCAGAACAGGCCGCCGAAGAATTTCGCCCCGGCCTGCGAGCCGGAGAGCGCGAGCGTGGTCGAGCCGAAGGCGACGACGGGGAAGACGGCCGAGTCGATGATGGCCGCGCAGGCGTTCGACAGGTTCATCCTGACGAGGCGGCTGCGGCGTCGCGCGAGGTGATAGACGGCGGTGTCGATGACGGCCGCCGTGCCGAAGGCGAGCGCCGAGGCGACGGCCACGCGACCGCTGCCGGGCTGCACGACGTAGGAGAGGAGCGACCCCGTAGAGATGAGCGCGCCCATCTTGAGCCGCAAACGCCGGCCGCCCCACCGCTCGTGCAGCAGGTCGCGCGCGCAGAGATCGAACGGGATGAGCAGGAACGCAGTCACCGGCAGGGCGGCCGGGCCGAAGGCGGCGACGACCAGGTTGGCCGTCACGACCGCGCCGAGGTAGGCCGCGACGAGCGCGGCGGTGTTAAACCTCGACCACCGCCCCGTTCTCGCCGTCCTCTGAGACCTCGCACTTGACGAGGCCGAGCCGGTCGATGAGGTGGACGGCCCACCGCTCGCACGACCATTCGACGGTGGCGTCTCCGACCGTCGCGGCGATCTCGGCGTCGAGCCGCCGTTTGCAGATGAAGAATTCTTTGTCTCTGTCATCGTGGCCGACCTCCCATTCGGCGCGGACGTGGAACAGGTGTCTATGAGGCGTCCTGAGAAACGCGACCTCCGGCGGCGCTTGCTTCCACTGGTGGAAGCCCGCGAACGTCGTCGTCACGAAAATTCTGATCCTCAAACTCGAAGCGGCCGGAGGCTGTGACTTGCTCATAGGCGGCGGTGAGCCACGGAACCTGTGTGCCGTGGCAGGCTAGGAAGAAGCGCGTTCCGAAGCGCAGGCGGAAGTCGATGACGTAGCGCACCCAGGAGCGCGCCGGCAGTTGCGTGATCATGCAGTCGCCGGCCTTCAGCTCCGCCTTGCGGTTGCCGTTGTGCCAGTGGCGCTCGTCGAGGAGCTGCTCGATGGTGAAGCCGTAGGAGTGGACGGCGCGGCGCACGTCCTCGCGCAGGTAGGCGCGCGTCTCTAAGAGTTGCGGTCGGGTGAAGGTCGCCCACTTGCCGGCCCCAAGGTAGATGGCGACGCGGCCGTACATCGCGCCCCCGATCCACGAAGAACAGTCGCACGAGAACGGCCGCAGGGCTTGCAGCATCGGCTTCCACGTGTAGCCGAGCCAGTGGACTTTGCGGCCTTTCGCCCACTCCATCTTTTTCTTGAGGTAGGAGGGCGGCGCGGGGCCGCGGTGCGGGCGGCGCAGGCCGCCCAGCGCGACGTAGTCGGACACTTCGAACAGCTCGTCCATGCGCCGCTCGTCGTCGCCGAGGACGTGGACGGGCACGGGGCGCAGCCCCGAAGCGAGCATCGCCCGCAGGTTGCGGTCGGTCTGCTCCGGGTCCATCAGTTTGTCGAGGGCGATGTAGCGGAAGATCGAGTCGTGATACTTGTGCAGGAAGCTACAGTAGTCTTCGAGGACGATCTCGCTGCCGGCGTTCAGGGCGGTGAACGCCCCGGAGTCGACCAGCAGCTCCACGTCGGGCGACGACATCACGCGCTCGACGGTCGAAGGCTCCTCGCGCAGGTAGGCGTAGGAGATGAGGAGCGGGAGTTTGGGGCGCGCGCGCCTGCTGTTTTGCTCAGTAGGCTGCGGCCTCATAGCCAGTCCCTTCCAGCGCCGCCCGGATGCGGGCGAGCACGTCGTCCTTATGTTCGGCGGTGACGTTGGGGATTTTGATGAGGTAGGTCTCGGCGTTCGGGTCGTAGTCGCCGATTGAGTTCTGGTCCTTAGTCGGCCCGCCCCAGTTAGCGCCCGACATCAGCGCCCCGAACTGCTCGCCGCCCATGCCGAGCAGTTCGGGGTGGAACTCGTCGCCCTTCTCCTCCCGGATGCCGGCGACGTTCGACCGGAGCTTCACGTCGTCGAAGAAGGACAGGCGGCCGGTGGCGTTGGCGGCGATGCGGTAGCCGGCCCGGTCAGCGCCTTTGAGGTCGCTGTAGCGGCACTCGACGTGCGTGCGGCCTTCGAGTTTCATCGCCAGCTTCACGCCGTGGTGCGCGATGATGACCCGGTTGCGGTCGATAATGACCGGCTCCTGCTGGCCGTACAGGCGGATGCTCGCGCGCAGTAGCTCGATCTGCTCCTCGGTGTGGACGTTCTCGTTCGCCGGATCGTCCAGCACCTCGTCTATCGGGAGCAGGACGTACTCGCCAAGGTCGGGCGACTCGGCTACGACCTGACGCCCGCCTCGTGACTGTTTTTTCTCGCCGGCCATCTCTCGAACTTTCCCCGCCTCGGTCGGCGGATCCCTCCGCGTGCTTCGTTCAGGAGCCGGCCGACAGCAGCGCCCCCGCGATGGCCGACAGGACGACCGGCACTTCGAGCGGCGACGCCGCCCCTTCGCCGGGCCCCGCGGGCCGCGACGCGATGAGCTGCTCGATGCGACCGAACAACTCTTTGGCGTCCATCGGCTTCGCCCAGGTCTCCATCCCGAACTCGGCCGCGTGCTCGTGCGTCACGGAGCGGTCGTAGGCGGTGAAGAAGACCTTCGGCATGTCAGGGCACTTCTCGTGCGCCTCGGCCGCCACGGTCACGCCGGTCGGCCCCAGCAGGTTCACGTCGAGGACGAGCGCGGAGTAGCACTTCCGGGAGAGCATTTCGCAGGCCTCGGCCGCCGACTGCGCGAACTCAATGTCGAAGGGCGGGCGGTAGAGCCGCGCGCCGGTCAGCACGAGGGCGCGGGTGTCGGGGTTGTCGTCTACCAGCAGGACGACGGGGCGCGAGCCGGACGTTTTCGTTTGGGTCATAACTCAGTCGGCCTCGGGGTCGGTCGTCGCGTGCACGCCTTCGAGCAGGCGGCGCTTGGTCGCCCCCGACCGCACCTCCATGCGCACGCGGAACAGGATGCGCGCGGCGTCCTCCTTCGCAATGACGCAGAGCCTGACGATCTCGTCGGCGAGGCGTTCGATCGTGTCCCGGTCCTGCAAGTTGAATTCGAGCGTCTGGTGATAGTCGCGGCTGAGCACCACGCTCTCGCTGTTCTTCTCCTCGTACTTGCGTTTCCATTCCTCGGCTTCGGCCTTGCGGAGATCGGCGATGCCCTTCCAGCTCGCGCGCCACGCGGCCAGCGAGCCGCCGAACGTGCCGACGAGCGCCAGGAGCGCCGTCAGCAGTTCGGAGTGATCGGAAAGCCACGAGCCGAGGATGAGGAGCATTTCATAGCCCTAGCGCCCTGCCGACTGCGTCCGGGGTCATTCGCCGCCGGCCGAGAGGATGAGCCGCAGGTCGGCGTCGGAGACGCGCGTGCCGAAGTAGTCGTTGACGCCCGCCGCCAAGCCCGACCGTTGGTAAGACTCGCGCGCCTCGCCGAGCCGCCCGCCGTCGTACTCGATGCCGGCCGCCGCGAACAATCGCCCTTCGCCGCGCGCCGGGCCTTCGAGCACGCGGCGGGCGGTGACGATGCGCGCGGCGTAGAAGGCCGAGATGAAGGCGACGCCGACGCGGGCGGCCGAGAGCGTCTTGTCGAAGAGGAGTTGCGCCTTAGCGTTCGAGAACTTGATCGCCTGCAAATCGTTCCAGCGCGTGAGCAGCCCGGCGAACTGCGGGGCGAGTTCGATGAGCGACGCCTTCGGGTTGGAGGCGAGCGCGGCGGTC
The DNA here is from genome assembly GCA_036567125.1 of Pyrinomonadaceae bacterium. Lineage (GTDB taxonomy): Bacteria > Acidobacteriota > Blastocatellia > Pyrinomonadales > Pyrinomonadaceae > JAIVGV01. The sequence goes on from DATCVD010000083.1 coordinate 9,952, forward strand.
ACTTGCGAGTCGAATTGCCTGACCGGCTCGACCCACGCCGCGACCTTCGAGCGCACGGCCTCGGCCTCGTCGGGCGAGATCAGGTTCTCGGCGAGGAGCTGGCCCGCCGGGTCGAACGACTGGACGAGCGAGGCGAGCGCGGCGGCCCGCGCGCTCACCTTCTTCACGTCGGACGCGCCGCAGGCGATCTGCGTGAAGGCGGAGAGCGAGACGAGCAGGGCGATGGCGAACGTGAGTAATTGTCGGACGGGTGATTTCATGGGCGGATGCTCCTTTGTCTGCGACCGTGGTGGCGGTCAGGGTTGGTCTTCGGTTTTAGCGGCGACGAGCTGTTTGAGCGACTCGGCCTTCGCCTCGGTGACGACCTGACGGCCGCGCATGAAGATGGTGCCGAGCTTGGCTACGACGTAGAGCCAAACGATGGGCAGCGCGTCAGCCAGCGCGTCGGCCAGCCACTCCACGACGAAGCCCCGGTGCGCGTCCGCGTCGGACTGGTCGATCACGCCGCCCTTGACGAGGTAGGTGACGAGGCCGCCGACTAGGAGCGTGGCGAGCCAGACGTAAAAGCTGGAGGTCTGCACCCCCGGTTTAGGCACGACGACGGGTGACGTGCCGCCTTGCGGTTGATCGCTCACGACTGTTTTGCTCCTCGTTGAAGGGAACGGCCGCGCCCGCGGCGCGGCCGGTAGGCATGCGTATTATGTAGGCGCGCGGGAGACGGCCGCCGTGGGCAACATCACGGCAACATCACGCCCCCAATCGGGAGCGACGTTGCGCGGCGGCGTGGAGGCCGGCGCAGGTCTCACACCGCGACGGCCGCTTGCCGCGCTTGCCGCGCCTCCTGCCGACCGGCTCGCCGCACTGCGAGCAGAGGCCGCGCTTCTTGGCACGCCGCCGGGCGGCGGCGTTGCGTGCCGCCTGCGCCGAGCTGCGCTGTGAGGCGTGTTTGCGACACTCGGTGGACGTGCCGCGCTTCGTCGGGTCGGGATCGTTCTCGCGGCGCTGCTCGTCGCAGCCGGCGCGCCCGCACAGGCCCGCGGCGATTTTATCGGCGATTTTTTTGGCGCGTGTGTTCAGGGGGAAGCTCCTTTCTCATACTCAGCCAAAGTCGAAAAAAGCCGTGTCGGTGACTGGCTCTCGCGCCGGCAACATGGTCGGAGTGAGTTTCATTTTCTCAACACACTTTTAGCCCTTCGATCTTGAGTGGCTAAAGATGTCCCTGAGTGCTTAATCGGGCCAGTGGATGAGAGACCGCTCGGGCTGGCCGCAGTGTGAGCAGAGACGCCAGCCCGGCGGCGCTTCAAACCTGTGCCTGAACTTAATCACCCCTGCCCCCCTTACGTGTAGCGGACGACCTTGCCCTTGCCGCGCGCGTATTCGATCTCGCGCGCCTGCTCCTCGTCGACGCGACCGCCGCGGTTGATGACCACGACCTCGTCGGCCAAGTCGATGAAGAACTGGTGCATCCCGAAGTGGAGCTGCTGGCAGACGTAGCAGCCGACGACCATGTTGCAGCCTTCGAGCGTCTCGCGGGCCATGATCTCCCGCACGGCGGCCTCGTCCTCGTCGGTCGCCGGCTTCGGGCGGCAGACGTAAACAATCGTCGGGAAGAGTTGAGGGAGACGCACCACGCGGCGTGCGATGTAGGTGTTACCGACTACGGCTTTCGCTGCTGACATTCAGACCCCTCCGAAGATTGAGAAGAACACGCGAACCAATAACCAGCGCCACGGCCGCGTGCGGTCGCGCCCGTCGATCTCGTCGCCGTCGAATAGTTCTCTGCTCATCCGATCAAACCTTTTTCCCTTTCCGCCGGCGGCCTCGCCTGCGACGCCACACGCGCGGGAGTTTGAGCTTCTTCAAGGCCGCCCGCTTGAACGCCTCGGAGCGTTTGTCGTAGTGGGCCGTCGTCTCCACCGACGAGTGGCCGAGGAGCATCTGCACCGCGCGCAGGTCGGAGCCGCCTTCGAGCAGCATCGTGGCGAACGTGCGGCGCAGGTCGTGCGGGCCGAAGGTTCGACTGATGCCGGCCCGCAGCGCCCTCCGGCGCAGGGCGTGGTAGACGGCCTGACCCGTCAGGCGGCGCAAGCTCACGAGGCCCGCCTTAGAGACCGGGCAGAGTAGCGGGCCGGGGCCTGAGCCGCGCGCCTTCATCCACTCGCCGAGCGCGCGCCGCGTCGAACCGTCATAGAGGTACACGACGCGCTCGCGCGAGCCCTTGCCGCTGACCAAGAGCGCGCGTAAGGGCGCGTTCCAGTCGGAGTGGTCGAGCGCGACGGCCTCGTCGCGCCGGAGGCCGCAGCCGGCCAGCAGCGTGACGAGGCAGAGGTCGCGCTTGCCGCCCACAGTCCCGTCGTCGCACGCGTCGAGGAGCGCCGACAGCTCCTCGACCGAGAGGGCGCGTAAAGAGCGCACGCTGTCGCCGCGGACGCACCGCACGTCACGGACGCGCTGGTAGTCCTCGGCCTCCATCAGCTTGAGGTGCCACGCGCGGCGCGCGACGCCTTTCAAGGCCGAGAGCGTGGCGTTGATGGTCGCCGCCGCGAGGCCGAGTCCCCGCATCTTGCCGAGCAGCCATTCGACGTGAGCGAAGCGCATCTGCTCCCACGCGACCTGTTCGAAGGAGACGTCGCCCGGCAGGAGGCGCGCGACGCGGCGCAGGCACGTTCGCATCGAGGCGCGGCCCGACGGGCTGAGCGTGCCGAGATAGAGCACGGCGGGCGACAGCTCGCGCGCCGGGACGAGTTCGCCGGCCGGGCGGACGAGCTGAAGCTGTGTGCGCTTCTCCGTCATCAGCCTAAGAAGAAAGAGTCGACGATCTTCAACAACACGATCAGGGTCGGCGCGGTGCCGGCGAACCGGATCGGTGCCCGGCCGTCCGGTTAGATCAACACCGAAAAATCGTTTGCGGAAAAACGCATTCTCGTCAGCAACCACTCAGACGGCAGCGAAAGTCACCAAGAGAACTTCCGCCCGTAAAACTCGGCCACCCGCTTCCAAAAGAGCGCGTCGCGGATCGTGGAGTCGCGGAAACGTTTGGTGTCCCTGCGGCGCAACTCGGAGCGCGAGCGCTCGACCCAATTCAGCGACGCGATCTCGAAGAGAGTAGCCATCACTTTAGGCGGCCACCGGAGAGACGAAGTAATCGCGCAGACTCAGGCCCGTCCGCCGGTAGGCGCGCAGGTCGAACTCCAGCGCCGGGCTGCTCCCGCCCTCGACCTCGGGGGCCTCGGCCCGCAGGATTTCTAGACAGCGCGTGCAGCAGACGAGCCGCCCCGAAGTGGTATCGGCCTCGCCGGTCGGGGCGGTGACGTTGTCGCAAACTCGGCATTTTCTTTTCCGCACGTCAGTCCTCCTCGCCTTCGATCTCATCGCGCACGGCGTTGAAGAAGGCCAGCAGGTCGGTATCGATCTCTTCGGCCGGCCGGCCGAAGTTGGAGATCGCGACGTTGACGTATTCGAACACCTCGGCGGGTATCTGGCCGTACCGCTCGTCAACCCACTCGATGCTCAGCTCCTCCTCGCCGCGCGTGGACTTCCACTCGGTAGCCGCGCGCTCGACAAATTGTTCCCACAGCTCGCGGGCCGCCGTCTTCGTCGCCTTAGCGAGCCGCGTCCGCTGCTCCTGGAGCGGTTCAAGCTCGGCCTCCAGTGTGGCGACGCGCTCGGCGACGGGCCGCAGCTTGCCGATCAGGTATTTGAGGTTTGTGCCGTTGACGGGCACGACCGCTTGCTTCTTAGCCATGATTTAGCCTTTCCTCTCCGGGCCGCCGGGCTGACGAGTTACCACTCCATGATCGTCACCTTCCGGGCGACCTGCTCGGGCCGGCGCTCGACGCGCCCGCCGCCGCCGCAACGACGGCAGAGACGTTCGAGGGCATGGTCTCGGCCGCTCCCCTTGCACTCAGGGCAATCCTCCTCGTGCTTCCGCGCCACGCCGTAGGCTTGCTCCGGCGACTCTCCGAGGAATTCCAGATCGCCAGACGGTGTCTCGAACGCCTCGAAGATGACCGAGCCGTGGAGGTTGTTTCTGCCGGCCTTGACGAAGGTGAGCAGCAGGCCGAAGCGGCCGTCTTCGTGCGTGCAGCGTTGGCGCTGGATGATGACGATTTTCTGAAGGCGATTGCCGATACTGATTTCCGCAAACTCCTTCTCGCGCGGCCGGTCGCCCTCCGCTTCGAGTCTGGCAAAGACGTTGAAAAGAGTGTCACCGCTCATCAGTTCACCCACGCGCCGCCGGTTCGCTCGTACAGGCGCTCGTAGGCCGCATCCACGATGCGATCACACTCTTCGTGGTCGCCCCGGTCGGCGGCGTCGAAGAAGGCTTCGGCGTCGGGGCCGCCGACCACTTCGGAGAGCGCCCCTTCCCAGCCGAACGGGACGCCGTCTTCATCAACAATCATGGTCGAACCTCCGGCTACCCCTGCAACGGGCTTTACACCCGCCCGCGTTTCATCAGTTGACCATCTCGATTTCAGGCGAGAAGTAAGGCGGCTCACAACCGGGCTCGACCGGCTCGAAGCTGTCGTGCTCGACGATGATGCCGAAGCCGCGCTTGGAGTAGTGGTAAAAGGCCCTCTCCATCGTGCAGCCCTCCGGCAGACCGAGGATGCGCGCCCGCCCCGTGAGCAGCAGCACGATCACGTCGTCCGAGACGAAGAAAACTTTCAGCCGCCGCTTCATGGTTTGTTCCCCTCTTTCTCCAACTTCCGCAGGCGACGCTCCGCGGCTTCCCTCACCGTCTTCTGCACGCCCGGCAGGGCGATGACCTGCCGCAGCTTATCCGGGCCGTAGGTCTTCACCAGCCGGAGCCGGCCGGGGGCGTCGATGGTCTGGACTCCCGGCCCGAGGTCGGGCCGGAGAAAAGGGTTAGTGTTCATTGCCGCATCATCCTCCGCGCTTCTATTCTCGGTTCTAAGAACTCATCCCAAAACGCCCGCCAAACCTCCTCGTTCATCTGACACTCGACGTGCGTCGGGAACTTCAGCTCGTCGCCGACGATGTGGATCAAGCAATCCTCCCCGGTCGCGTCCGTGACTCGCAGCTCGTCGAACGGCGCGCGCAGCGGGTTAGCAACCCACCGCCAAGCGTCCTGGGCCGACGCCACCTCGACCGGCTGGAGCCAGCCGCCTTGAGGCGCGAGCGCGTAGCACAGGTACGCGCCGGATTGTTGTCTCGACGGCGGCGCTGGCCTCACCTGCCCGCCGTCCTCGGTAGCCATGTTCGTACTGCTCACGATTCTTCGTCCTCCGTGTGTCCGAGCATCCGTGTGTCAACGAAAAGCAGGACGGGCGTTGAAGACGCGCCCTTGCTCCCGTGAACCCTGATTTCTAACTTCTGCTCGGCCACGCTGAAATCGAACTCGACCAGCAGCCTGCCCGCGAAGGACAGGTGCGCCTCCTCATCCTCCTGCAACTCAATCTTCCGTGGCGTCATGGCCGCGTCGCCCTCCCCGCGGTCGGGGCCGGCACCGTGGCGACCGCGCCGGCGCGCGCGCGGGCCTCGTACTGGCGCATGACCACGTCCACCGCGTCGGCCATCGTCTCAACGTCGTCGCGCTTGTTAACGATGGTGCGCCACTCGATGAACTGATCGGAGTTGAACCTGACGAGGTAGAAGCGCCAGTCTTTGCGGTAATCAGCCTTGCCCGTTTGCGCGACCGAGTCGGCCCGCCCCTTCCCGGCCGTGCGACCCCTCTTGCCTTTGCTGTCCTCGGAGGCGAGTAGTTGCTTGATGAGGCTCTTGGCCGCCGCGAGCGTCGTCGGCTCCGTCACGCCCTTGTCCCATTCGGGCGGCATCACGGCGGCCGTCGCCATCACCTTCAGCTCGCGCGTCGGGAGCTTGCCGATCTCCATCGCCACGCTCTTTGTGATCCGCCCGTTGCGGACGGCCGCGAGGGCCTGCGTCGGCAGGTCGCAGATGGAGAGCGTCATATAGACGTAGGCGTCGGTCTTGCCGGTGCGTTCGGCTATCTCGGAGACCGTGTAGCCCAACTCGTCGCGCAGGCGCTTCAACCCTTCGGCCTCCTCGACCGGGTTCAGGTTCTTGCGCTGCACGTTCTCGACGAGCTGGACTTCGAGCGCCTCCGCGTCGCTCATCTCCCGCACGACGGCCGGCACCGCGAGCAGGCCGGCGAGGCGTGCGGCCCGCGCGCGCCGCTCGCCGGCCACGACTTCGAACTTTTTGCCCTTCGGCCGGACGACAATCGGCTGCACGACGCCGAGCCGCTTAATCGACTTGGCTAACTCTTTGAGGTCGTCGTCCGTCTCGCTGACCTGACGGTTCGTCTTCGAGAAGACGATGTCGCTGAGGTTGACTCTCGCTTGTTCAGTCTGCATGAGGTTTCTCCTTCGCCCCTTCCGTGCCCTCGTTCCGGGTCGCGTGCGTCCCGCCGCCGATCACGGCACCGCACCGCGGGCAGCGCGTCCTAGCCCGGCCGAGGGGAATCCACTGCCGGGCGTAGTCGCAATAAACTTCCAACTTCTTCTTCACAAATCCGACTCCTTCCATGCCGTCTTCATGCGAGGGTCACGCTTCAGCTTGTCGATGGCCCGCTTCTCAAGCAGGTACACGGATGAGCGATCCCAGCCGCAGACGAATGCGATCTCGCGGTAGGAGAATTGCCGCCCGGTCTGCGCGACGTAGAGCGAGAGCACGAGCAGTCCGGCGTCGATGCCGCCGTCCTCCATCTCGCGGATGTCGCGTGTGCCGGGCTTCATCGCTTCACCTCGATCAAGATGTCCGACGGCTGACAGTCGAGCGACGAGCACAGCTTGTCGAGCGTGTCGTACTCGAACCCTTTCCGCTTGCCCCTCCAATGGCGGCGCAGCGTCGAGAGGCTCACGCCTGACTCGCGGGAGAGCCACGCGGCCGACCTGCCGAGCCGCTTCAACCTGGGCCTCACGTCGAGCCTGAGAGTCCGCTTGCTCACGATTGACTGCTCCGTCCGGCCGCGGCGGGCGTGCGGCGCGTGACCTTCTCGAAGACCGCGTACTCGCCGTCAGTCCGAACCCACCTGTAGCCCTTATCCAGCGCCTCACGCAGCGGCCTGCTCGTCGCGTCGTCGGCAACGTATGCGTCAGGCAGCGAGCTGTCCGGCGGCGTCAGCATCGGCGCTATGTCCTCCAACCGAAACACTAGGTAGTGGTAGCGGCGGCCGAACCGCGGCGGTCGCTGGCTCTTGTCCCTGCTCAACTGCTTGCTTCCCTTTTCTCGCGTAGTAGCGCCGGCTGTCTCTGCGGCGGCAGCGGCGGCAGTAGTAGAACTGCATGCCGGTGTTCGGGTTGATCTCGGTGACACGGTGTCCGCAGTTTCCACACCGGGCCTCGTTGGCCCAGTGCCGCCGGTAACGACGGCGGCGCGCGTTGATGGCTTCCCTCGTCTCGCCCACGGTCAGACCATCCGCTCGACGACCGCCGCGCCGCCCTCGGCCGCGAGCGACTTCTGGACGTTACGCTTCGCCCATTCTTCGAGCTTCCGCAGCGCCGCATCGACCTTGCTCCGCTGGTGGTCGTTCCTCGCCTTGTCGCGCTGCACAGAGATCGCGCCGCGCGCCGACTCGATCATGGCCCTGAGGGCCGCCTCCGGCCCGTCGTGCGCGCGGTCGTAAACGCGGACGTGCCAGCCGTCGTAGTTGGGCGGGAGCGGCCCATCGACCTCCCGCGAGCCGCGCCAGCGGTCGTCCACCGGGTCGCAGACGAGCCGGAACTTGACGAAGCCGCCGGAGAATTTGACGCACCCCTCGATGACGTTCTCGACGTACACGCCGAGCTTGCTCGCGCCCCGGCGCTGGTAGTCGGCCTGCCGTGCTTCGTCAGCCAGCCGCGCTTCCTCGGCCTGCCGCTTGGCACTGATGGGTGTCACTTTCTGCACCTAGCCGTCTCCTCCTCGGTGAGCGGGTAGAAGTGGTAAGGCTCGCGCGCTCGTCGCTTGTTGAAGGCCCGGTGATTTCCCTCAACGATAAATTTTCTCAGGCGGCCCCTGTGTCTCACCACGCCGACAATCCCCGGCTTCGAGTTGTCGACGTGCGGCAGGTGACGCAGGGTGACATCGGCCTCGGTCACGTAATGGCTCAACTGTCGCGGCGTCCAAGACTCAAGCGGTCGCGGGTGGTCGCGGACGATCCTCGCGGCCTTCTGCACGTCGAAGCTCATGCCGAAGTCTTTGCGCTCGCAGACGACCCGGCTGCGCCGACGAACCCACTTGCAGTTCTCACAAGGGGGCGCGGGCCTGACCGACACCGGCGCTACGGCCGCGATGTTTGCCGCGCTCATTGAATCTCCGCGACCTCCGCGAACGGCAGCGGCGCGATCTCGAACTCAAGGGCGAGGCCGCGGGGCAACCCTTCGGGCCGGTGCGGCGACTCGGCGACGACCCGGATGCGCGGCCCCATGCGGGCGAGCTGCGACGCGGCCTCCCAAGCCTCCGACCCGTCAGTCACCCAGCGGGCCTCGTAGATGCCGCGGCCGAGGTGGACGACCGAGTCGGGATCGACCGGCGCGATGATTGCCAGCGCCTCCTCGACCGCCACGATCTCGCGCGCCGGCGCGTCGTCGCCCCCTCGCGGTGCTTCCCTTTCCAGATCGGCGTACATCAGAAGACCTCCGAAACTCTCAGCCGGCCGACGTGAAGAGTGTGGCCGCTCTCGCGGACTCCTTCGCCGCAACCTGCGCCGGGACAGGGACGCCGGCCCGGCGCGGCGGCGGGTACGGTTTGATCTCGGCGGGCGTCAGGTGCAGCCGCCACTGGTCGCCGGGCCGCAGCAGGCTCAACTGCGACTCGAAGACGATGTCGTTGATCCTCTTCCAGACGAACCACGCGACCGCCTGCACCTGGCTCGGCAGAATCCCGAGGCGGTGCGCGACGAGGCGGAAGTCGTCCGCGACGCGCTCGTAACGTCGATAACTCGACACCGCCTTGCTCGTCGCCACCTCCTTCATGCGCAGCCGCTCGCCCTTCCAGACCGAGACCATGTGACCGTCCACCGTCACGAAATGCGGGAGCCACGGCTGCATGATGTTGACGAAGAACGATCTCGTCTTCGGCCCGCGCGCGTGGTCGAGGAACGGGACGCCGTCGAGGTAGAGGTAGGCGCGGCGCGCGCAGGCCCGGTAGGACGTGACCGTGATCTCGTCGGGCGTGCGGCCCTCTTTGTGGCCGAGCAGGACCGTGACGAGCGAGCGGAGGTTGCCGATGTAATCGTTGTTCGGCGAGAGCGCGGAGAAGGCGGCGGCGACCTGCTCCAGCGGGTAGCCGTAATGAATGCCGAGCGACTCCATCATCTGCCGGTAGTGGAAGTAGGCGGACAGCCCCTCGCCGAGGTCGAACTGGTCGGCCTGCCGGAAGACGCTGAGGATGTTGTCCGTGCCGCTCATCAGTCCTCGATTCGCAGATCGAACACGTTGGGTAGCCACGCCATCTCGCCGGCCACCTCGTCCCACACCACGACGCGGTCAGGCGTCGTGGTGTGGCCGCGTCGGTGGAAGTCGCGCACGACGTAGTCGCGGGATTGATCGAGGCCCGCCGTGCCCTTCACCGTGTCGCCCACCTTGACCTCAAGGCCGGTTTTTGTGCTGACCAGCTTCATCGCTTCAGATAGCTCTTTCCCCTGCGCCTGATGAACTCGCGCAGCCGCTCGGTGTAGATCGTCTCCGTCCCGCCTTCGAGGATTCTCAGGAGGGCGCTCATGGTCTCGCGCCGCTTGATGAGCGTGTCGTGCTTCTTCCGGCCGCGCCTCGGCCTGCCGCGCCGGTGACGGCCGCCGCGCCGGTGGAACCAGCCGCAGGAGTCGCACCAGCCGGAGAGCGTGCCGCGCCGCGTCGAGTACTGGCGGCAGAATTCCTGATACCAGCGCGGGTTCTGCACGCCGACGTAACGCACCCCGCAGCAGTTGTTGCGGTCGGGGTCGGGCTTTTGGTGGACGGTCAGCTTGAACTCGCACATCTCGTCGTAGAACTGCCGGCAGAGTTCCAGACCCTCGCGCTTCGTCACGACGGACGGCGGGAGCGGGCGCGGGCGTGGCCGCGCCGGTTGGCGCTGGTAAGCCTGTTTCGACAGCGCGAGCATTACCCCCGTGTTGCGCCTGCCGCGGCGCGGTACGCTTCGAGCAGGCCCGGCTCGTCAACTAGCAAGTAGCTCCTCGTGCTGTCGTAAGAGCCGACCGCGATCACGTCGTTCGGGTTGACCGTCAGGCGGGCGCACGTCGGGTACCGCTCGACGTGACGGCCGGCCGCGCGCGCGAGGCAGTCATCGAACGAGCCGTTGACTGCGCCGTAGAGATTCCCCTCGAAGTCGATGCGGATGGTGTCGCCGTTACCTGACGGCGAGCCGACAATCGCAGACCCGGCCGCGATGACCTGGGCGGCGTAAGAGCCTGCGCGCGGGATGTAAACGGTTAAGATCATTTTGTTACCCTTCGTCGTTTGGGAGCGGGCGGCCGGTGCCCTCATCACCGGCCCCCCGCTTGTTCGGCGTCAACGCGGCTCCCCGCGACGCCGAAGTCGATTTGCCGGCCGCGCGCTGCGCCTTCTTCCGCTCGTATCCCTCGCGCTGCTTCTGACTCCGCCGATCAATGTTCTTCTCCAGCCACAACTGATAGCGGACGGTGTCGCGCAACTTCTTGTCGTCCCGCGACTCGACGCGCAGCCGGCAGTCAGGATTGTTCTCGTCACACTCCGGCAGCGTGCAGCGGAAGCAGAGATTAAAAACGTCGTGCAGCGCCGGCAGTTGACGCTTCGGCTCGTCGCTCGGCGCGCGCTCGGCGTCGATCAACTCGGCGAGCGTGCGCGCCTTCAACACGAGTCCGCTCATGCGCTCGCCCCCGCCTGCGGCTGCGAGTTCGAGCACGTCAGGCGCACGCCGCCGCCCGGCATCTGCTCATGCCCCGTGCCGAAGCACTTGGGGCAGGACGGGTCGCATCGCTTCGCGGGCGGCGTTGGCGGCTGTGACTTGTTAGAGAAGTACTGCTCGATCTGAGGGTCGGCCGCGCCGTCGAGGTGGCGCGCCACAGCGAGGGCCTTCGGGTCGCGGATGGTCGAGCCGGTCTGCTTGGCCTCGTGAGTCGCCCACTCTAAGACCTGCTCCTCGCTGAAACTGGACTTAGCATTTGACACACGCACACGCCGCGCGCGGCGCGGCCCGCCTTGTGTGTGTGTCTCTGCTTCTGATCCTGATCCTGTCTCTGCTTGGGATCGGTGGATCTTCTTAGTGCCCTGAAAATCCGTACCCGGTTGATCCGAGTCGGTTAAACCGTACCCGGTTTTTCTTAGTGAGTTCTCCTTACTAACGCCGCGTTTGATCGCGGGCCTGAGAGCGTCGAAGTGGGCGCACTCTTCGACGGAGGGGCAGAGCAGGTAGAAGTTGCGCGCGTAGGACGCGCCCGGCTTCGGCTTGTACTGCGGCGGCGCGACCTGCGTGCGGAGGAATAGACGCCGACCGTTGATGCGTAGCTCCTCCAGATCGGAGAGCGCCTTGTAGATGGTGTCGTCGAGGTAGCCGGTCTGTTTGCGGATGCGGGCGACCGTGGGCCACGCCCAGCCCTGCTTGTCGGCGTGGAGAGCGATCACGATGAAGACGTGCAGGCGCGCGCCCTTGAGCTTCTTAATGTGCTCCCGCATGCTGACGCCGATTGCGAGGAACGCCTTTTCCTCCTCGCCTTCGCCGAGCGTGCGCGTGGCCTCGTTGATGAATTTGAGCAGCACCTGACCTCAGCCGGTGACGACGCGGTACGCGCGCCGCGCCAGTGACGAGAGCAGGGAGGGCATCGGGCGGCAGGCGGGCGTCTCCGCGGCGCGCAGGTCGGCCAGCCGCGTGCGCGCGGTGGCCTCGTCGCTGCCGACGAAGGCGAAGGAGTTCAGCCGCTTGTCGCGGATGCGGTAGCAGTCCGGGTAGGAGCCATCGGCGCGCAGCACGTAGCGACCCCCGTCGTCGTCCTCCCAGCCGAGGATTTCGACAGGGTGGCAGACGCCGGTGCGCTCGACGGCCGGCTGCTGGGCCGACGGGAACGGCAGCCGGCCGAGCGCGATTTGCATATTCAGGCGCGTGCGGAGGCTGCGCTCCCGTGACGCGAGGCGCGAGACCAGCGCCGCCTGCGCGTCGAGCGCAGCGCGCATCGTGTCGAGCCGCTCGCGCTCGGTCGTCAACTCAGCGCAGGCGGCCCGCCAGTCCTCGTGACTATTGCGAAGCTCCGGGGTGAGCTGAACGGGTTGGCGTTGCCGGTCGGCAAGGTCTGTGTTATTTATTGCCATACGGAATGAACCTTTGCGGTTTGTCTGTCAGGCCCGCGGCGTGTAGCGACGTGCGCGGGCTTTTTTCGTGCCCAGCCCTTGTTCTGACGGCGGCTGCCGCCTGTTCTTTGTGATCACTTCGGCAAGGGCGTCACGCTGCTCCTCCGTGTAGAGGACTTCCGTCGCGCACGGCCGCAGGTGTTCGAGGTTGAATTCCTTCCGCAGCCGTCTGACCGTGTCGATTGAGACGTGGAGCTGCTCTGCGACCTCGGCCTCGGTGTAGAAGCGGCGCTCGCGCCGGAGCCGTTCAGCGCGCAGGGCGCGGTTCTCCTCCTTCACGGCTTCGAGGTCGTGGCAGGCCGCGCGCAGCTCGCGCACGACCGCGGCCTCCATTTCCAGCAGCGCAGCCTGACGTGCCGCGATCCGCTCGTCCGCCTTCATCTCGCTGTGTCCCCCTCGTGATCTGCCAGCGTCCAGAGCAATAGCGGCCGTAGGTCGTTCAGCAGCCGCTCCTTGCCGTGCTCGGCGAACGCGGCGGCGGCCCGCAGCGCCAGCCGCCTCGATTCGCGCCGGTCGCCCTCGGCGTGGAACATCTCCGCCTCGGAAGCGTCCGCCTGCGCCAACCTGATCGGCAGGTCGCGGAAGTAGCCGCGCGCCCGCTCGACGTACTCGTGCGCCTCGGCCGTGCGCCCGGCGGCGTGGAGCATCAGCGCCATGTTGTTGAGCGCGCCGCCGGCCTCCTGGCGGTCGCCGGTCTTTAGCTGGTGGTCGATGGCCTGCTCGTAGTCGAGGAAGGCGCGGTCGATGTGCGAGCCGTCCGCGGCGGGCGTCCTCTCCCTCGCCGCCGCCCTCGACATGTGGAACCAAGCGAGCAGCCCGTGATCCCCGGCCGCGATGAAGAGGGGCCGGTAATCTTCGAGCAGCGCCAGCATCCGGCCGTATCTGCCCGCCGCGTACTCGACTTTGGTGAGGTAGAGGATCGCTTCCAGCCTGCTCGCGCCCTCAGCCCGCGCCACCTCTTCTTCGAGAATTTCGCGCGCCTCACCGAGCTTGCCCTCGCGCAGCAAGTCGATCCCGATTTCGAGCCACGGCGAGCGGCTAAAACCCGTTCCTTTTAGCGTGGCGGTAAGCTCGTCCATCACCGATCATCCCCCCGATTTACCAGCCCCTCCCGCGGAGGAAACACGAATGAAGAGGTTCAGAAACTTGCTGCTCGCGGCCGCGCTCGTCGCCGCCGCCTTCGCCCCGGCGCGGGCCGGGGTCATCCTGCCCGGTGCCGACTACGTGCCCTGCAACCCGCAGGTCGAATCGTGCCCGCCGCCGTG
>DATCVD010000084.1:0-9694 GCA_036567125.1 Pyrinomonadaceae bacterium
GGCGGCGCGGCAGCAGTCGGCGCGTTCGGCGGAGGCGGCGCGCGGCGTCGAGTTGTACCGGCAGGGGAAGCTGGGCGAGGCGGAGGGCGCTCTGCGCGCGGCCCTCAAGGTGGACAAGGCGGACGCCGATTCGTGGTATCACCTCGGCGTCGTCCTGAGCCGCGCGGGGAAGATGAGGGAGGCGCGCAAGGCGTTCGAGTCGGCCGTCAAGCGACGCCCCGGCCACGCCGACTCGCACGCGGGCCTCGGCTACACGCTGCTGGTCGCGAACAAGTTGAAGGAGGCCGAGCGCGTGGCGGCGCGCGCCATCTCGCTCGACGCGCGCGCCCCGGCCGCGCGCTACACGCTCGGCGTCCTGCGGCTGCGGCAGGGGAGGTCGAAAGACGCCGTCGCCGAGGCCGGCGAGGCGCTCAGGGCCGCGCCGGATTTCGCCCCCGCCTACCTGCTGGAAGGCCAAGCCTACATCAGCCTCTACGCGGACGACATCGAGGCCGGCACGCGCGCCCGCGGGCCGAAGTCGGCAACGCCCGACCCGGCGGTGCAGGCACGCCGGAAGCAGTACCTCGAAGCGGCCGCGCGGAGTTTCGAGAAATACGTCGAGCTGACGCCCGACTCCGCGGAGTCGGCGGAGATGCGCGAACAACTCGAAGCTCTGCGCGTCCACGCCTCCGCGCGCGTGGCGGGCGAGCCGGCCGCCTACACCAGCGACGAGGTGACGACCAAGGCCGTCGTCGTGGCACGGCCCGAACCAATCTACACGGAGCGTGCGCGGCAGGAGGGCGTGGAGGGGGCGATCATCCTGCGGGTGGTGCTCGCCTCCGACGGGCAGGTGAAGCACATCCTCGTGATGCGCGGCCTCAGCCACGGGCTGACGGAGAACGCGATCAGGGCGGCGCGCGCCGTTCGCTTCATCCCGGCGACGAAGGACGGTCGCCCCGTCTCGCAGGCCGTCACCATCCAGTACAACTTCAACATCTACTGAGCCGCGCGGGCCGCCAAGCCCTACGTCCCGCGCACGATCTTCTGATGAACGACTTTCACCCGACTCGCCTCGCCAGCGATGAGCACTAATACGACTTCGAGCAACCCAGTGGTGCAGGCCATCGTCGGCGGCACGGCCCCGCCGCAGGCGCGCGCGATGGCCGCGAAGGGCCTGCTCCCGCTCGCCGCCGAAGACCTGCTCGAAGTGCTCGTCTTCCTGCGCGCCGATTCCGAGACGGAGGTCGCGGCGGCGGCCGAGGAGACGCTCGGCGAGCAGCCCGGCGACGTGCTGCTCGGCGCGGCGCAGTCGGCCGAGGCCCCGCCGCGCGTGCTCGCCTACCTCGCGCGGCGCGCCGACGCCGGGCGCGAAGTCCACGAGGCCGTCGTCCTCAACGAGCGCACGCCGGCCGAGGCCGTGGCCGACTTGGCCTCCGCGACCGCCGAAGGGTCGCTGCTCGAACTGATCTCGATCAACCAGCAGCGGATGATCCGCGCGCCCGCGATCATCGAGGCCGTGCTCGCGAACCCGGCGCGCACGACCGAGGCCGAGCGGCGCGTGCGCGAGACGCGCCGCGAGTTCTTCGAGAAGGAGTTCGGCGTCCAGCAGGTCGCCGAGGAGATGCGCGCGCGCGGCATGACGGCCGCGGCCGAGTTCATCGAGTCGGCCGAATCCGCCGCGGCCGCCGGCGCGGTCGCGCTCTCGGTCGAGGACGCGTGGCTGCTGGCCTCGCACGTCGAAGTCTCGGACGACGAGATCGACGAGTCGTGGCTGCCGTCGGAGCGGATCGAAGAGCTCCTGCACGAGAGCGAGGAGCAGCGCGCCGAGAACATCGAGCGGATCATCGAGGAGGCCGAGAAAGAGATCGGCGACGTGGCCCCGGAGCGCATCTCGCTCATCCGCCGCATCATGCTGATGACCGTCAAGGATCGCATCAAGCTCGGCATGAAGGGCGACCGCGAGGCCCGCTCGATCCTGATCCGCGACGGCAACAAGGTGGTGGCGACCGCCGTCGTCCACAACCCGCGCATCACGGACAAGGAGGTCGAGTCGATCTCCGCGATGCGCACGGTCTCGGAGGACGTGCTCCGCACCATCGCGCTCAACCGCGCTTGGGCGCGCAACTACCCGATCATCCACAACCTCGCGCGCAACCCGCGCACCCCGCTCCCCACCGCCATCCAGATTCTCACGCGCCTCCACACGCGCGACCTCCAGTCGCTCTCCCAGAACCGCAACGTCCCCGAGTCAGTCCGCCGCCAAGCCTACCGCCTCACGCAGACGCGGAAGGGACACTGAATAAAGCAAGCCGTTAGCTGTTAGCTGTTAGCTGTTAGCCGGGAGGGATCAGCTTCAGCTCTCGCTGCTTCTTCAGTTCTGGTTTTGCTAACAGCTAATAGCTAACAGCTAACGGCTACTCAGAAAAGTTCCGAGCCTTTGCGGAGCATCGACCAGATTACGTCGGCGAGCGTGTGCGTGGCCGCGCCCCACCAGAGGCCGGCGAAGGCGGCGAGGGCGAGTTGTTTGAACGCGCCGTGCCACTGGAGGCCGATCTCGAAGCCGCGCAGGGCCGCGAGGAACTCCGCGGGGTCGGGCGGGCGGCCGACGCCGTAGGTCATGTAGAGGTAGAGGGCGGCGGCCGAGATGAGTGCGAGCATCCCGGCGAAGTAGAGGACGCGGATGAGCGTGCCGAGGATGATGCCGTGCGTCAGGCGCGAGCGGTGGCGGAAGACGACCTTGTAGGGCCACCAGATGAAGCGCAGCGGCCCCCAGCGCGTGTACTGCCGCGACTGGATGTCGAGGTCCGGGCCGAACATCAGCCCGCCGAAGACGGTCGCGCCCGTGACGACCGCCGTCAGCAGCACGCTCCCCGTCACGAGCCAAGCGGCCGCCGCCGCCGGCACGGCCGCCAGCCACGTGATCGCGTCGTGCGTCTTGCCGGAGGGCATCGGGAAGCTGTTAGCTGTTAGCCGTTAGCTTTCAGCCGGAAGTGATCAGCGGTCGTCGTACAATTCGATGATAAGCAGCCGTCATCGGCGAGCGGAGAACTCGCGACGTCAATCATATCCGACCGCCGCGCGTTCGTCCTAACATGAATGCCTTTAACGCGCACGTCGATGACTTGTCGAAAGCTAACGGCTAATAGCTAACGGCTAACAGCTAACAGCCACCCACCGCCGTTTGCCCCTTGCCGAGCGCGCGCGCTAAACTCTGCGCTTCTTAAACGTCTTCGCGAGATGCCCAAACGGCGCGGCAAACTACAGACCGATCTCGAATACGCCGCCGTGCGCCTGCTGCTCGCCGCGCTCGGCGCGCTGCCCCTGCGCGCCTCGATGGCGGCCGGCCGTTGGCTGGGCCGCCTCGCCTACCTGCTGGCCGGGGGCTTGCGCCGCACGGGGCTACGTAACCTCGAACTCGCCCTGCCCGAGATGACCGAAGCCGAGCGGCAACAAACCTTGCGCCGCTCGATGGACGGACTCGGCCGCCAACTCGGCCTCTTCAGCCACTTCCCGCGCCTCACGCCCGAACGGCTCCGCGATCTGGTCGAGTACGACGGCATCGAGATACTCGACGAGGCGAAGCGGCGCGGCCGCGGCGTCATCTTCCTGACCGCCCACCTCGGCTCTTGGGAAATCCTGTCTTTCGCCCACTCCGCGCTCCACGAGCCGATCAGCTTCATGGTGCGACGCCTCGACAACCGCCGCGTCGAAGAGCTGGTCGACTCGATCCGCACCCGCTTCGGCAACCGCTCAATCGACAAAAAGATGGCCGCCCGCACCGCGCTCAAGCTGCTGCGCGACGGCGGCATCCTCGGCGTCCTCGCCGACCTCAACACGCAGCCGAACGAGGGCGTCTTCGTCCCCTTCTTCGGCCTCCCGGCCTGCACGACGAGCGGCATCGCGGTCTTGGCGCTGCGCACGGACGCCTCCGTCATCCCCGTCGTCGCGCCGTGGGACGAGCGGACGGGGCGCTACGTCTTCCGCGGCAGCCCCATCGTCGAACTCGTGCGGACGGGCGATCACGAGCGCGACGTGGAGGCGAACACGGCGCGTTTCGCGGCCGCCATCGAGCAGCAGATTCGCGAGTACCCCGACCAGTGGCTCTGGATTCACAAGCGCTGGAAAACCCGACCCGCGGGCGAGCCAGACCTCTACGACGGCAACCGAAACGCCCTGCCGCCCTCGCGGGTAGCCCCTACGACGAGCCGCTAGACTATTCGCGGAGAAATAATTGCAAAAACATTCGCGAGATATAATCCGTGTTTTCAATGGCTTACGGCCGTAAGCGGGTCACTGTCACGAATTTGTGTAGAAAAGTTGTATTTTGTTCTTGACAGATTACGAGGGTTTGGTGTAATTTTCCACACGTCGGTCGGGCAGTTAATGTTGTTACAGCCCGAAGGTTCTTTGCAGTAACGGGAGCGGCGAGGCGAGTTCTTAAGGTTTAGTTTTTTTGTTCCGGTCAGCCTAGCAATTTTATTCTCGCCTACCGCACCGCCCAACACTATCCGGGTCGCCCGTAAGTGACGATCTCCAGCTCAACGCCAACGCCACCCTGAAGCTCCGAGCCTGCCCCAAATCTTAGCCTCGCTAGTCCCCCAAGCTAGCGAGGCTACTTCCTTTTTAGCGGTCAGCTTTTAGCCGCTAGCCGTCCGCCGAAACAACTACCTGCCGCGACGCGGACGAAAGCTCGCGCGTCGCCGACGCCTGTGCGGGCGCGGCGCGCTCACATCGCAAGCCCGCCGTCCACCTGTACGACTTGGCCGGTGATGTAGCGCGCGGAGGGGGAGAGTAGGAAGCAGGCGATCTCGGCGACCTCCGCCGGCTCGGCGAAGCGGCCGAGCGGAATCTGTTCGAGCAGTTTCGCGCGGTAGTCTTCCGCGAGCGCGCCCGACATCTCCGTGGCGACGAGGCCGAGCGTGAGGCAGTTGACCGTGACCTTGCGGCTCGCCACCTCGCGCGCGAGCGACTTCGTCAGCCCGATCAGGCCGGCCTTCGACGCCGAGTAGTTCGACTGCCCGGCCATGCCGACGACGCCGCTGATCGAGGAGACGTTCAGAACCGACCCGCCCCCCTCCTGTCTCAGCATCACGCGCAGCGCCGCGCGCGAGAAGTTCCAAGCGCCTTTCAGGTTCGTGTCGATGACGGCATCCCAGTCGTCCTCCTTCATGCGGAGGATGAGCTGGTCGCGCGTGATGCCGGCGTTGTTGACGAGGAAGTCGATGCGGCCGAACCGCTCCTTCACCTGTTTGACCATCTCGGCCGCCGCGTCCGTCTGCGCCACGTCGCACTGCGCGGCGAGCGCACCCGTGCCGAGCGACTCGATCTCCGCCTTCAGCTCGTCGGCGGCTTCGGCCGACTTCGCGTAGTTGAAGGCGACCGACGCGCCGCGGCGCGCGAGTTCCAGCGCGACGGCCCGACCGATGCCGCGCGTCGCGCCGGTCACGATGGCCGTGCGGCCCGCGAAAGGTTTCGTCTCTTCGCCCAAAAGTTTTCCCTCCCTAAAATGGCCGGCGCAATATAGCACAAGCCCCCGCGCCGCGCCGCAAGCGCGATGCTTCGTGGGCGCGCGGCCGCCCCGGTTTGCCCCCGCCCCGTTTTTATTGTAAAGATTTTCGGCGCACATCATCCGGACGCGACAGCAGGACGATTCAGGGCGCGCGGCGTTGCGGCGCGGGCGCGACGATCCGTCCGCGCCGGCCGGGAGCGCGACGAAAGGGGTGGGATGAAGTTGATAATTCTGGCGGCGGGCTACGCCACGCGGCTCTACCCGCTGACGCTCAACCAGCCGAAGCCGCTGCTCCCGGTCGCGGGCAAGCCGATGATCGAGCACGTGCTCGACAACCTCGCCCCCGTCGAGGAGATCGATCAGGTTTACGTCGTCACCAACGCCAAGTTCGCCGGCCACTTCCAGAGGTGGGCCGACGGCTACGGCGCGGGCCGCCGCGGCGTCGACTTCGCGATCATCAACGACGGATCGACGGACGACTCGAACAAGCTCGGGGCCATCGGCGATCTGAATCTGGTGTTGACCGAAGCGGCCGTCGCGGACGACATCGTCGTCGTCGCGGGCGACAACCTGTTCAGCGAAAGCCTCGGCGAGTTCGGCCGCTTCGTCCGCGAGCGCGCCGCGCCCGTGCTGGCCGTCTACGACGTGGGCGACCTCGAAGCGATCAGGAAGTACAACTCCATCGAGGTGGACGCCGAGGGGCGCATCACCTTCTTCGAGGAGAAGCCCGCCCGACCGCGGAGCACGCTGACCGGCATCGCGCTCTACTACTACCCGGAGTCGTCGCTCCCGCTCATCCGACGGTACGTCGCCGAGGGCAACAACCCCGACCAGCCGGGCCGCCTCGTCCAGTGGATGTACCAGCGCACGCCCTTCTACACGTGGAAGGTTCCGGGCCTCTGGTACGACGTCGGCTCGAAGGAGACGCTCGCAGAGGCCGACCGGATTTTCGGGGGCTTCAAGACCGCCGCCGGCTGAAGCGCCGCCCCCGCGAGAGAGACCTCAAGAGGATGCTCGATCTCAACTTCGTCCGCGAAAACTTTGAGCGCGCCCGCGCCGCGCTCGAAGCGCGCAACTTCCCCGCCGGGCCGCTCGAAGACTTCGCGCGCCTCGACGCGGAGCGCCGCGCCGCAATCGCCGAGTCGGACAACCTGAACGCCGAGCGCAACGCCGCGAGCCGCGAGATCGGCGCGCTGATGAAGTCCGGCGGGAAGGACGAGGCCGAGGCGCGGCGGCGCGCGGTCGGCGAACTGAAAGAGCGCATCGCGGAACTCGACCGCCGCCGCGACGGGGCCGAGGCGGCGATGCGCGAGCTGCTGTCCACGCTCCCGAACCTGCCGCACGAGAGCGTGCCGGTCGGGCCGGACGAGTCCGCGAACAAAGAGGTGCGTCGCTGGGGCCAGCGGCCTGAGTTCGACTTTGAAGTCAAAGATCACGTCGATCTCGGCGCGCGGCTCGGCATCCTCGATCTCGAACGCGCGTCGAAGATCGCGGGCGCGCGCTTCTCGATCCTGCGCGGCGCGGGCGCGCTGCTCGAACGCGCGCTCGTCAACTTCATGCTCGACCTGCACACGCGCGAGCACGGCTACGAGGAGACGCTGCCGCCCTTCATCGTCAACCGCGACGCGCTCTTCGGCACGGGGCAGTTGCCGAAGTTCGAGCAGGACTTGTTCAAGCTGACGGACGAGCGCGGGCTGTACCTGAGTCCGACGGCCGAAGTGCCCGTCACGAACATCCACCGCGAGGAGATGCTGGAGGCGGCGCAACTGCCGCTGCGCTTCGTCTCCTACACGCCCTGCTTCCGTTCGGAGGCCGGCTCCTACGGGCGCGACACGCGCGGCCTCATCCGCCAGCACCAGTTCCAGAAAGTCGAGCTGGTGAAGCTCGCGCGGCCCGAAGACTCTTACGAGGAGTTGGAAGGCCTGACCCGCGACGCCGAGCGCGTGCTGCAACTCTTAGGTCTGCACTACCGCACGGTCGCGCTCTCGACCGGCGACCTCGGATTCTCGTCGGCGAAGACTTACGACATCGAGGTCTGGCTGCCCTCGCAAAACACCTTCCGCGAAATCTCGTCGTGCTCGAACTGCGAGGCGTTTCAGGCGCGGCGCGCGCAGATCAGGTTCAGGCGCGAGGGCGGGGGCCGGCCCGAGTACGCGCACACGCTCAACGGATCGGGCCTCGCGGTCGGCCGCACGTGGCTCGCGGTCGTCGAAAATTATCAGCAGCCGGACGGCTCAGTCCGCGTGCCCGAAGTCCTGCGGCCGTACATGCACGGGCTTGAGTTGATCGGGGCGGGGGGGTAGGCGGGGCGCGCGATGGCCGACGAACACAGGTCGCCGTGGGACTGCGTGCTGGCCAAGGACGAGGGGGGCGGCTGCCTGCCCGGCGAGCGGCCCGCGACCGATCAGCAGTACTTCGAGATACTGTGCCTCTGTTTGTTGCAGGCCGGCCTCAACTGGTCTTCCATACGCAAGCACTGGCCGCGCTACCGCACGGGCTTCATGGGCTTCGACCCGCACAAACTTGCGAAGGCGCGCCCCGAAACGCTGATCGAAAGCCCCGACGTAATCCGCCACCCAAAGAAGCTCGCCGCCTTAGTCCACAACGCGCGGGAGTTCCGGTCAATCACGAAAGAGCACGGCTCGTTCGCCGCCTTCCTCGAAACGCTCCGGCCGTTAGACTCCCGCGCGCGACTCAAGGCGCTCGCCAAGCATTTCAAACACGTCGGCCCCGAGACGGCCGACTACTTCCTCCACGCCGTCGGCTTCCCCGCCTGACTTCGGCCCCGACATCCGCGCCCGCGCGCGCGGACGCCCTCACCAAGTCCTGCGGATCGGGTGCGCCTCCGTGTTGAAGACGACCGCGCGCGGGTCGAGCGTCCGCGCGGGCGCGAACAGCAGGTAGAAGTATTTCAGCGTCTCGGCGAACAGGAAGCTCTGCATCCCGTCCGACTTCTCTTTCGTCACCACGCTCTTGAGCGCCGCGTAAGCCTCGTCCGTCCGGCAGTGGCGGACGAAGTCCTCGAACATCTGCGCGCCCATCCGCAGGTATTCGGGATCGTTCGTGAAGCGGTGCAGGAAGTAGGCTGACTCGACGATCTCGGGCCGCAGCGGGTAGCCGGCCGACTCGACCTGCATCGTGCGGTAGTTCAGGCGCTCCGGCTCGATGCCGTGGAGCCGCCACATGCGGAAGGCCGAGGCTTGCAGCCGCCGCGCGCGGCGCAGGTCGCCGGAGAGCGCGAGGACGGCGGGGAAGAAGGCGTCGAGCGCGCCGAAGTAAGTCCGGGTGCGCCGGCCCGTGTGCATGTCGGCGTAGCCGTACCAGAGCGCGCCGTCCGTCTCGTCCGCGAGGTACCTGTTGACGGCCGCGACGCCGTCGAGCCACATCCGCCGGCAGTCGCGGTCGCCGAACAGCAGCCAGCACTTCAACAGGTACTCGTAGTAAGAATCGATCCCGCCGCTCAGGTGGCTCTCCGCGTCCGTCCACTCGCCGGTCTCGACGTTGATGTTGCCGCCGACGAGTCCGATCTTCGAGCGGCGCTTGTAGACTTCGACGAGCGCGCGCTTCGCCTTGTCGTAAAAGACGGGGCGGCGCGTCAGCTTCGCGAGCGCGCCGAACTCGACGAGCAGCGTGCCGGCCTCGGCCGGGTTCGTGACCTCGCCGCGCACCCGCCCGGTCTTCAGGTTGACGAAGCGGTAGGGGATGCCGGTCTTCGAGTCGAAGGCGGGGAGCAGGCGCGTGCCGAGGTCTTCGGCGAGCGCGAGGAAGCGGCGCTCGCCGGTCAGTTGATATGCGGAGAGGAGGCCGCCGAGGTGGCGGATCGTGATCTCGAAGTTCTGGACGTAGATGTCTTTGTCGAACGAGAGGCGTTCGAGGATGAGCTTCTGCGTCTTCGCGGCCTCGCCGTCGAGGCCCATCAGGATCATCGTGTCGAGCGAGTCCACCGGCGTCATCAGCAGCGACTCTTCGTACCAGTCGCGGTGCGACTTCGAGAGCGGCTTCAACTCGTCGTGCCCCCACGCGTGGCGCTCGTAGCCGCGCCACGCGTGCAGGAACTCGGCGCGCACGCGCTCGGCCAGAGCGCGTCGGTTGACGGGTGAACGGGCGCGGCTCGGCTGCGCGGCGGCGGCCACCGGGATGACGATCCGTTGCCAGTTCATGGGCGGCTATTGTCGGGCCTTGGAGGCGCAGGTTGGATGCGCCGCT
>DATCVD010000085.1:0-3776 GCA_036567125.1 Pyrinomonadaceae bacterium
GAGCGTTCGGCCTCCTCGTCGCCCGCGCGGACGGCACGCCCCACGTCGCGGCGCGCGCTCATCAACTCCCCGACGAGCCGGACGCGTTCCGCCTCCGGGATGTCCGGGTCGGTCGCGCGCCAGCGCCGCCCGTCGATCAAAACATAACGCCCGCCGTCAACGACCTCGACACTCTTTTTCGCACCCGACTTCCCCGCGGCAGGCTTCTCCGTGCCGCCCGCGCCCCCGCGCGACGGCGCGATCTTCCGACGCTTCGAGGCCGTCGTCTTCCGGCTCTTCTTCGCGTCACCCATCCGCGCCGTCCGCCCCGCGCCGGATTCGTTCGATCACGTCCGTCGTCGAAGCGCCTTCGACGAACGGCAGCGCGAGCACGCGCCCGCCGGCCGCCTCGACCTCCTCGCGGCCGTGAATCTCGTCGATGGCGTAGTCGCCGCCTTTGACCAGCACGTCGGGCAGCAGCTCCGCGATGAGTCGTCGGGGCGACAGCTCGTCGAAGACGGTCACGTAGCTGACCGCTTCGAGCGCGGCCAGCACCTCGGCCCGCTCCCGTTCCTCCATCACCGGCCGGTTCGCGCCTTTGAGTTCGCGCACCGCGCGGTCGGAGTTGATCGCGACGAGCAGCGCGTCGCCGAGCGCGCGCGCCTCGCGCAAGTAGCGCACGTGGCCGACGTGCAGCAGATCGAAGACGCCGTTCGTGAACACGAGCCGCCGCCCCTCCGCGCGCAGGCGCGTGCGCGCCCCGACCGCACCTTCTCGCGTCAGTATTTTCTCGCCCATCCGTGTGCGGAAATGCTAGCACGAAGCAGCCGCCGGCCGTCAGCCCTCAGCCGCCGGCTCCCGCGCATCCGGTCGGCTGCCGATTGCCGATTGCCGAGGCTGACTCTATAATCCGCACTCCGCCGGGAGACCGCGATGGCCGAGAACCTAGACCACATCATCCCCGACAACGACCAGACGCGCGCGCGGCGCGCGCACCTCGACGCCCTGCGCGCGCTCGTCGGCAACGCCTACCCGAACCGCTTCGCGCGCACGAACGTCTGCGGGAGCGCGGAGGGCGAGGACGCCGTTAGCGCAATCGTCGCCCGGTTCAAACATCACGCGCCGGAGGTAGCAGGAGGCGCGCGCCCTTCGGCCGAGCAGCTGGAAACGGCGAACGCGGAGCTGAACGGGATCGAGGTGCGCTTGAGCGGGCGCGTGGCGACGCCGCCGCGCGTGATGGGCAAGGCCGCGTTCGTGCACTTGTCGGACGGGCGCGACCGCTTGCAGATTTACGTCCGCAAGGACGACGCGCGCGCCGTGAGCAACGACACGGGCGAGGTTTTTGAAGAGGCGGGGAGCGGCTGGCGGCTCTTGCAGTTGCTCGACCACGGCGACTTCGTCGGCGTCGCCGGCTTCCTGTTCGTGACGAAGACGGGCGAGTTGTCCGTCCACGTCCGCGAGATACAGTTTCTGGCGAAGGCGCTCGTGCCGATGCCGGACAAGGTGCACGGCATCGCGGACGCGGAGATCGGCCGCCGGATGCGCTACGCCGACCTGATCGCTTCGAGCCTCAAGGTCGAGCGCGAGCCGGGCGAGCTGACGACGCGCGAGGTCTTCGAGCGGCGTTCGCGCCTGATCACGGAGATGCGCCGCTTCTTAGACGCGCACGGCTACGTCGAGGTCGAGACGCCGATGCTCTCGCCCATCGCGTCGGGCGCGGCGGCGCGGCCCTTTAAGACGCACCACAACGCGCTCGGCATCGACCTCTACGCGCGCATCGCGCCGGAGCTTTATTTGAAGCGGCTGCTCGTCGGCGGCTTCGAGCGCGTGTACGAGCTGAACCGCAACTTCCGCAACGAGGGCGTCGGCTACCGCTGGAACCCCGAGTTCACCATGCTCGAATTCTACTGCGCCTACATGGACGTGAACGGCATGATGGACTTCTGCGAGGCGATGCTGCGGACGACAATCGAAACGGCGACGGGCGGCACGCGGGGCCGGTTCGGCGAAGAAGAGATCGACTTCGGCCCCCCTTTCGAGCGGCTCTCGATGCGCGACGCCGTGGCCCGCTTCGCGCCGGACGCCGAGCCTGCGGAAGACAACCTCGTCGAGTTGTTCGAGGAGCACGCCGAGCAGCGCCTCTCGCAGCCGACGTTCGTCGTCGATTTCCCGAAGGCCGTCTCGCCGCTCTCGAAGGCGTCGCCCGCCGATCCGTCCGTCGCCGAGCGGTTCGAGTTGTACATGGCGGGGATGGAGATAGCGAACGGGTTCTCGGAGTTGAACGACCCCGCCGAGCAGCACGAGCGTTTCCTTGAGCAGACGCGGCAGCGCGAGCGGGGCGACGAGGAGGCGATGCAGATGGACGAGGACTACATCCGCGCGCTCTCCTACGGGATGCCCCCGGCCGCCGGCATCGGCATCGGCATCGACCGGCTGGTGATGCTCTTGACCAACCGCAGGTCGATCCGCGACGTGATCCTCTTCCCGCACATGCGCCCCGCCGCCCACCGCCACGAAGAGCCGGACGAGCGCGGCGAAGTCGTCCACCGGCTCGACGGCATACTCGACGAGTTGGCGGGAGGCGACGAGGAACGCGGCGACGAGGAACACGGCGACGAGGACGCGGAGCCGCGCGCGGGCCTCAAAGAGTTGCGCCACGAATTAGACAGGCACTCGCCCGGCGGAGAACGCGGCGACAAGTAGCTACGAGTTTCCCCTAACCCTCAAACCCCGTAAGCGACCCCGAAAGGAGCAAGTTCCCAATGACACGAAAACTGTTCGCAGTCTCCCTCATCATGACGCTCGCCGCCCTCGCCGCCTTCGCGCAGGGCGGCGCAAAGACGGTCAAAGTCCGCGGCCACCTCATCGACAACATGTGCGCCGGCGATCCGGGCGAAGACAAGGACTACGAGTCGGCAGCCAAAGGCCACTCGGTCTCGTGCGCCCTGATGTCCCACTGCCACAAGTCCGGCTTCGCCGTGGCCGAGGGCAATAACCTCTACGTGCTCGACGCCGGCGGCAACAAGCTGGCGATGAACGCGCTCAAAGCGACCAAAGACCCGAAGTCGAAAAAGGGTCTGCACGTCGAGGTCGAAGGCACGCTCGAAGGCTCGACGCTCAAGGCGACGAAGTTGACGGAAGTCGCCGCGCAGTAAACCGCTACAACTCACTAGTGAAAGCGCGGGCGGCGCGCGGTCTTAAGTGACCGCGCGCCGCCCGCGCTTTCACGGCTTGAGTTTGTCGGCTAAGGCTTGGCCGGGGCGGCCCTGAGTCTCATGCGGAGCGCGTCGGCGCGTTCGACGACCCAGCCGGGGACGCTGCCCTGCTTGCCGATGGCGACCGAGTAGGCTTCGATGGCGTCGAGCGCGCCGCGCGTGTCGCCCAGCCGCTCGCGGACGCGGCTGAGATCGACGAGCATCTGCGGGTTCTCGTCGCCGTAAAGCTCGGCGGCGCGCGCGAAGTGGTCGGCGGCCGTGGCGTGGCGGCCGAGCTTCTCGTAGAGGCGCGCGAGGTGGTAGTGGGCCACGGGGAAGCGCGCGCTGTCGCGCTCGGCCACGGGCTGGAGCGCGCCGATGGCGTCGTACCAGCGGCTCAGGTTCGACAGGGCGAGACCGAGTTCGAGGTTGGCGGGCGCGAAGTAGCCGCTCTGCTTGAGCACGCGCCGGTACTGCCGCGCGGCCTCCTCGTAGTCGCCGCGCCCGCCGGCCTCGCGCGCCGACAGGAAGAGGTTATGCGCGGACGCATCCAGCTCGAAGCGACGCGCGGCGGTCGCGCGGGGCGCGGCCGAGTTGCCGACC
>DATCVD010000086.1:0-5979 GCA_036567125.1 Pyrinomonadaceae bacterium
GGCGTGCCGCCGGCCGGGGCGGTCGGGCGCTCGCGCCGGGCCTCGCGCCCTTCGAGCCGCTGCACGAACCAGACCATGAGCGGGGTGGCGATGGCGATGGTCGAATACGTCCCGACGATGATGCCGATGAAGAGGGCGAGCGAGAAGCCGCGCAGCACGTCGCCGCCGAAGACGACGAGCGCCAGCACCGAGAGGAAGACCAGTCCGCCCGTGATGATCGTGCGCGAGAGCGTCTGGTTGATGGCCTCGTTCGTCAGGTCGTAGATGTTGGCGCGGCGGCGCAGCCGCAGGTTCTCGCGGACGCGGTCGAAGGTGACGATGGTGTCGTTGACCGAGAAGCCGACGAGGGTGAGCAGCGCCGCGATGACCGTCAGGTTGATCTCCCACTGGAAGAGCGAGAAGAAGCCGAGCGTGACGAGCACGTCGTGGAAGACCGTGATGACGGCGGCCGCGCCGTACGTCCACTCGAAGCGGAAGGCGATGTAGAGCAGCACGCCGACCAGGGCGAGCAGCGTGACGGCGATGGCCTGATTGCGGAGCGCGCGGCCCGCGACCGCGCCGACGGCCTCCGTGCTCTCGATGGTCGCGTTGTCGGCCCCGAAGGTGGCGAGCGCCTCGGCCCCGCGCGCGGCCCCGATGTCCACCTGCGCCTCGGCCAGCGCCTCCTGCTCCGACCCCTGCCGCGGCAGCTTGACGAGCACCACGTCGGGCTTCTCGGTGGACTGCACCTGCGAGTCGGGGATGCCCTTGGCGGCGAGCGCCGAGCGGATGTCGTCGTCCGTGGGGCGCTGCTTGAAGCGCACGGTCAGGAGCGTGCCGCCCTTGAAATCGACGCCGAGGTTGAAGGCGTCCGTGCCGCCGGGCGCGGCCTGCCGCGCGACGGCCGAACCGAGGCCCGCGATCAGGATGAGCGCCGACGCGAGCAGGATCGGCTTGCGCTTGGCGAGCCAGTCGATCTGTACGTTATGAAGGATTCTCAACATGGCAATCTCGTGTATCGCGAACCGTGAATCGTAAATCGTCAGAGCAGGTCTTTATCCATTCACGATTTACGATTCACGATTCACGGCTTTTAAATGCTGATCGACTCGGCGCGGCGGCCCCGGCGGCTGAGCAGCCAGATGAAGATCGTGCGCGAGACGTAGACGGCCGAGAACAGGTTGGCGAGGAGGCCGAGGATCAGCGTCACGGCGAAGCCGCGGATCGGCCCCGTGCCGAAGATGAAGAGGAACAGCGACGAGACGATGGTCGTCACGTGCGTGTCGATGATCGTCAGGAACGCGCGGTTGAACCCCTGCTCGACGGCCGAGGCGACCGTCTTGCCCGTCTCCAGCTCCTCGCGGATGCGCTCGAAGATGAGCACGTTCGAGTCCACGGCCATGCCGATGGTCAGGATGAGGCCGGCGATGCCGGGCAGCGTCAGCGTCGCGTCGAAGACGACGAGCGCGGCGACCGTGATGACCATGTTGAGCAGCAGCGCGATGACCGCGTTGACGCCGGAGCCGCGGTAGTAGAAGACCATGAAGACGACGACCATGGCGAGGCCCGCGACGGACGCGATGACGCCCGAGCGGATCGAGTCCGCGCCGAGCGACGGGCCGACCGTGCGCTCTTCGAGGTAGACGAGCGGCGCGGGCAGCGCGCCCGAGCGCAGCGTGAGCGCGAGGTCTTTGGCCGACTGCTCCGTGAAGTTGCCGGTGATCTGGCCCGAGTCCGTGATCTGCGACTTGATGAACGGGGCCGACTGCACGCGGTCGTTGAGCACGATCCCCATGTAGGCGTTGACGTTCGCGCCCGTCCACTGGCCGAACTTCTCGGCCGCGGCCGGCTTGAGCGAGAAGTTGATCTCGTAGCCCGCGCCGCCCGCGCGCGCCTCGACCGCCTCGGCGCTGCGGAGTTGATCGCCCGTGATGATGGGCGGGTTCTCGACGACGACCCAGCGCGTCGGCCGGTTCGGGTCGTCCTGCGGCGCGGTCTCGCCCGCGGCCGTCGGCTCGTCGCGCTCCGAGTAAGGCAGCACGCGGCGGTTCGGCTGCCCGGCGACGGCGGCCTCGGCCGCCTCCTTCGTGTCGTAGGTCGTGATCGGCATCGGCGACGAGTTGCCGACGACCTTCGCCAGCTCAAGCCGCGACTCGCCCGCGAGCAGCCGCTTGATCCGCCCCGGGTCGCGCTCGCCCGGCATTTGCAGGAGGAGCTGGTGCGACCCCGTCGCGCCGTGCTCCTGCAAGGTCGGCTCGGCGACGCCGACGGCGTTGATGCGGCTGTCGATGATCTGCTTGGCCTGCTCGACGGCCTGCTCGCCCAAGAGGCGCTGCGCGCTCCCCGTCATCGACCACGTGATCGTGTCGCCCGCCACGCCCGCCGTGTACGGGCTGAGATCGATCCGGCGCTGCAACTCGTCGCGCACCTCGTTGACCTTAGAAGCGTCGGCGACCGAGACGATGAGGTTGTAGCGGTTGGCGTTCGTGTCAACGTCGGCCCGCGCCTCCCTCAGCTGGTGGCCGGCCGTCTTGGCGGCCTCCTGCGCGGCGATGACGTTGTTCTCGGTCAGGCGCTTGAGGTACTGCGGCACCTGCACCTGCATGACGAGGTGCGAGCCGCCGCGCAGATCGAGGCCGAGCCGGATGTTCTCGCTCAAGGTCTGCTTGAGGCCCTGCCCCGTGAAGTCCGAAGCCTTCGGCGTGCGGCGCGGGCCGATCACGGCGTAGAGCGACGCGACGGTGACGAGCGCGATGATGACGAAGCGCAGGGTCAGATTCTTTTTCATGACTAAAACTTAAAAGGCCGCGGGCGAAACGAGCCGCGCGGGCCGAAACGTTTCACTTCGCGGCGTCTTCGTAGAGGCCGGTCACGGCGGCGCGCGAGATTTCGAGCATCGTCTTGTCGGCGCTGCGGACGACGAGCGTCGTGTCGCGCACGGCCGTCACGGTGGCGATGATGCCGCCCGTGGTGACGACGCGGTCGCCGGCCTTGAGCGCGCTGATCGTCTGCTGCAACTGCTGCTGGCGCTTGCGCTGCGGGACGATGATCAGGAAGTAGAAGACGCCGAAGATCAGGAAGAGCGGGGCGAGTTGGAGGATGAACGAACCGGCCCCGCCGGACTGTAAGAGAAGAGCGATTGTCATGGCCGAAGTTGCGGACTGAAAGATTTGCCGGGCCGTCGCGGTGTCCGGCGGTAACGTGCCGCGGGCAGGCCCAAAAGCGCCTGCGGGCAGAAGAAAAGACCCGGCCGAGGGGGCGGCGAACGACGGCACGCTGACCGCGCGTCCGAGGCGTTCGGCTCACTCCGCGCCGGAGTTGATCTGCCCTAGAAAATCCCGCCGGAATCGCGTGTATTCACCAGACCGGATAGCTTGCCTGACACGCCGCATGGTGTCAAGGAAGAACGCCAGATTGTGGTGCGTCACGAGCACGGGCGCGAGCATCTCGTTCGACTGGTGGAGGTGGCGCAGGTAGGCGCGTGAGTGACGCCGGCAGACCGAGCACGGGCACGACTCGTCGAGCGGCCGCGCATCCTTCGCCCAGCGCGCGTTCCCGATGTTGAGCGTGCCGCGCGAGGTGAACGCTTGGCCCGTGCGCCCGTTGCGCGTCGGCAGCACGCAGTCGAACATGTCGGCCCCGCGCGCCACGGCCTCGATCAAGTCTTCGGGCGTGCCGACGCCCATCAGGTAGCGCGGCGCGTCGGCCGGCATCGCGGGCGCGAGCCGCTCGACGGTCTCGTACATCACGGGCTTGGCCTCGCCGACCGAGAGGCCGCCGATGGCGTAGCCGTCGAACCCGATCTCGACCGTGCGCGCGAGGCTCTCGCGCCGCAAGTCCTGATGCGCCGCGCCCTGCACGATGCCGAAGAGCGCTTGCTGACCGCCGACCGACGGGTGATGTTCTTCAGTCCTCCCGGCGTCCGCGCCCTCGCGCTGCAACTCGTCGAAGCGCTTGCGCGAGCGCGCGGCCCAGCGCGCGGTCAGATCCAACGAACGCCGCGCAACGTCGTGCTCGGCCTCGCCCGGCGCGCACTCGTCCAAGACCATCACGATCTCGGAGCCGAGCGCGGCCTGCACCTCCATCGAGACTTCGGGCGACAGGAAACAGAGGTCGCCGTTCAGGTGCGAGCGGAACTCGACCCCTTCCTCTCTCAACTTCCGCAGCCCGCCGAGACTCCACACCTGAAAGCCGCCCGAGTCCGTCAGCAGGGCGCGCCCCCACCCGGCGAAGCGGTGCAGCCCGCCGCACGCGCGCATCACCTCGACGCCGGGCCGCAGCCAGAGATGGTAGGTGTTGCCGAGGATGATCCGCGCGTCGAGTTCTTCAGACTCCAGCGCCTCGAAGCGAATCCCCTTCACCGTCCCGGCCGTGCCGACGGGCATGAAGGCGGGCGTCTCGATCAAAGATCGCCGCGTCTGCAACAGCCCGGCGCGCGCCTCGCCTTCGCGTGCGACGACCTGCCAGTTGATTGCCGCCTTGCTCATTCCTTGTCGCCGCCTCCGGCCCGGCCGGACGGGTGCGGGTCGGGCGTACCCTTCCGGCGCGGGAAGCCGCGCCTCACGGCCGACTTCAGCGGCCCGACCAGCAGCGGCAGCGACGCCTTGACCATCTGCAACGCCTCGTCCGAGGCGGGTACGGGCCGCGCGAAGAGCCTCGCCTCGACCTGTTCCACCTCGTCGCCGAGGTTGGCTTCGGTGCCCACGATAGTCGCCCAGTCCCACATCACGTAGGCGTCAAGCGCGGGCGCGGAGTTGAGGCGTGAAAGATCGACCGTCAACTGCGCCTCCACCATGCGGTCGGGCAAGTCCGGCAGCCGGCAGGCGACGCCGAGCAGGTGCCACGGGTTCGGCGTCGCGGTGCCGCCCGTGGAGGAAAAGACCCTGACCTTCGCGTCGGGGAGTTCACTCCTGAGGCTCTGACAGATGTCGTACAGCGCGGGCATCAACTCCCGCTCCGCCTCGCGCACCAACTCAAATTCCATAATCTATTGTGGCGTGGCGTCACGATCTGCCTTTCCGCTCCTTGCGGTGGCGCTCGACGATGCGGATCGGCGTGGCGTAGAAGTCGAACTCCTCGCGCAGGCGGTTGAGCAGATAACGCTCGTAGGAAAAGTGCAGACCGGGCCGCCCGCCCGCGGTGAAGACGACGAACTTCGGCGGGCGCGTGCTGACCTGCGTCACGTACTGCACGCGCAGGCGCGACTGCCCGCCCCTGACCTTCGAGACGGCCGTCGGCGCGCCCGGCGCTTCGACCGCGCGCTCGAAGAACTGGTTGAGGCGCGAGGTCGGGACGCGCAGGTTGCGCGCCTCGTTGGCGCGCGCGGCGAGCGGCAGTATCCGCTGCACGCGCTGGCCCGTCAGCGCGGAGGTGAAGACGACCGGGGCCCAGTCCAGAAACTTCATCTTGTCGCGCAGGTCGCGCTCGAAGGCGGCGGGCGTGCCGGTCTCCTTGCCGGGCACGGCGTCCCACTTGTTGACGGCGATGATGATCGAGCAGCCGGCCTCGACCGCGTAGCCGGCGATGTTCGCGTCCAGAGCGACGACTCCCTCGGTCGCGTCCACGACGACGACCGCCACGTCCGCGCGCTCAAGGCTGCGCCGCGCCATCACGACCGACAGCTTCTCGGCCATCTCCTCCGTCTTGCCCTTGCGCCGGATGCCGGCCGTGTCGATCAGGCGAAAGCGTCTGATCGCGGGCCGCGGGTCGCGGGCCGCGGGTTGATCGTCGGCGTCGGCTTGATCGGCTGGCGCAGGTTGATCGTCCGAGACGAATTGATCTGTTGCGCCCGCGCCTTGATCCTCGGTCGAGTCGTCCGCCCATTCGAGGACGGTGTCGACGGCGTCGCGCGTCGTGCCGGCGATGGGCGAGACGATGACGCGCTCCTCGCCGAGCAGACGATTAAGCAGGGACGACTTGCCGACGTTGGGGCGGCCGATGATGGCGAGCCTGATCTCGTGCGGGCCGCGCGCGGCGGCGGCTTCCTCGTCGCCGCCGGCC
>DATCVD010000087.1:0-3032 GCA_036567125.1 Pyrinomonadaceae bacterium
GCGCCGCAGCCACGCGAGGGGTGACGAAGACGGCGCGCGCGAATGATCGCCGGAGGCGGGCGGCGCTTCGGGCGCGGCCGCGTCGAGCGCCCGCGCTAGTCGCGCGTGATGGTGCGACCAGAACTCTTCAGGGGGCTGCGCCTCGTCGGCCGCGAGGTCGAAGGCGCGCAGGGTCTCGGATAGCGCGCGGTACTCGGCGGCGCACGCCGCGCAGGCGCGCACTTCCGCGAGCAGTCGCTCGGCGTCCGCCGCCTCGCCGAAGATGAGATCGACCAGTCGCGCCTTCGTCGCCGGGCAGTCGTGCATTCTCGTCACCTCGAAACTTTCCCCCGTCCGTTCTCAGAAGCCCTCGCGCGCGGGGCAGGGCGCGAGGGCGGCGGTTGGTTCGACCGCAGCGTCCGCCGCGTCCGCGGTGTCGGCGCACAGGCGCGAGCGCAGCCTCGTGACGGCGCGGAAGACCGCCTTCTTCGCCGTGCCGGGCGAGCAGTCGAGCGCGCGGGCGATCTCCTCGTAGGTCATCCCCTCCTGATGCTTGAGCAGGAAGACGAGGCGCTGCTGCCGCGGCAGCTCGCCGAGCGCGCGCCAGACCTCGCCGGTCAGGAGTTTGTCGTCGAGCGCGGCGGCGGCGTCCCCTGCCGCCGCCGCGCCAGCGGTTGCCGCGCGCCGCTCATCCGTCGCGGGCGCGGGCCGCAAGTCGTGCCGCCGCTGCGCCGAGGCGCGGCTGTTGAGGAAGGCGTTGGCGGCGATGCGGCGCAGCCAAGTGTAGAAGGAGGACTCGCCGCGGAACTGGCGGAGCGCGCGGAAGGCGCGCAGCCAGACTTCCTGCGAGAGGTCTTCGGCGTCCGCGCGGTCGCGGCAGAAGTGGAGCGCGAGCGAATAGACGCGCCGCTCGTAGCGCGCGGCCAGCGCGCAGAAGGCCGCCGCGTCGCCGCCCCGCGCGCGCGCGACGAGTTCGTCCTCGCTCCTCTGGAGTTCCTCTCCCATGCGCGTCCGACACAATAGACCGCGCGCGGCGCGCGTTGGTTGGCACGGCGGGCGGATAAATTTCGCGGCGCGGTCAGGGTATCACGCGCCCGCTCCGTGCCTCTCGCTTGAAACCGGCGGGGTTCGCGTCTATGCTGGGCAGCAAAGTTTTCACATACCTCGGCAAGAATGGTGGCGACTCGATGGCGGAGAAGCACGACGTTCTGGCGGTCATCCTCGGCGGCGGCGCGGGCACGCGCCTGTTCCCGCTCACGCAGAAGCGGTCGAAGCCGGCCGTGCCTTTGGCCGGCAAGTACCGGCTCGTGGACATCCCGATCTCGAACTGCATCAACTCGGACATCATCAAGATTTTCGTCCTCACGCAGTACAACTCGGCGTCTCTGAACCGCCACATCTCGCAGACCTTCCGGTTCTCGCGCTTCTCGGACGGCTTCGTCGAGATCCTCGCCGCCGAGCAGACGCCCGAAAGCCCGCAGTGGTTTCAGGGCACGGCCGACGCCGTCCGCCAAGTGCTGCCGCACATCGAGGACTGGGAGATCGACACGCTGCTCATCCTCTCCGGCGATCACCTCTACCGGATGGACTACCGCAAGTTCCTCGCGCGCCACTTCGAGACGAACGCCGACGTGACCATCTCGGTCGTCCCGTTCCCGCGCGAGGACGCCGAAGACTTCGGGCTGCTCAAGGCAGACGCCTCCGGGCGCATCACCGAGTTCCGGGAGAAGCCCAAAGGCGACGCGCTCGAAGAGATGCGCGTGGACACGACGGCCTTCGGGCTGACGCCGGCGGAGGCCGCGCGCCGCCCGTTCCTCGCCTCGATGGGCATCTACGTCTTCAACTACAAGTGGCTCACCGAGCTGCTCGCCGAGGACGCGACGTGGATGGACTTCGGCAAGCAGGTGATCCCGGCCGCCATCAAGTGCTGCAACGTGCAGGCGTTCATGTTCGACGACTACTGGGAGGACATCGGGACGATCTCGGCCTTCCACTCGGCGAACCTCGATCTCACCTCGCCCGTCCCGCGCTTCAACCTCTTCGACGCCGACTTCCCCATCTACTCGCGCGCCCGCTACCTCCCGCCGTCGAAGCTCCACCGCTGCGAGATCATCGATTCCATCGTCGGCGAGGGCTGCATCATCAACCAGACGAAACTGCGCCGCTCCATCGTCGGCATCCGCAGCCGCATCGAGCCGGGCGCGGTGCTGGAAGAGACCTACCTGATGGGGGCCGACTACTACCAGACGCTCGAAGATCTGCGCGCCGACGCCGAGTCGGGGATGCCGCGCATCGGGGTGGGCGAGAACACGCTCATCCGCCGCGCCATCGTGGACAAGAACGCGCGCATCGGCGCGGGCTGCCGCCTGACGAACGAGCGCGGACTCCGAGAGCACGACGACGAGCCGGCCGGCTACTTCATCCGCGACGGCATCATCATCGTCCCGAAGGGCGCGGTCGTCAGAGACGGGACGGTGATTTGAAGTCAGGAGTCAGGAGCTAGGAGCTAGGAGCTAGGAGCTAGGATTCAGGATTTAGGATTTAGGGTTTAGAACTCGGAAGCCAGAATGAGAACCCTTTGGGGTCTTCATTCTGGCTTCCGAATTCTTACTCTGATTCCTAAATCCTGAATCCTGAATCCTAACCCCTGTTTCACCTCCGCGGGCCTTCCGCGAGGGGCCAGCGGCGGATCGTGGGGCGCTGCTGCTGCGGCTGTTGCGGGTCGCGGTTCTGCTGCGAGGCCGTGGCCGTCGTGTTGGTCGGCTGGCCGGAGATGTAGCTGTCGCGGGCTTGGACGACGAGGTCGGGGCGCATCACGCGGACGCGGATGCGGCGGCGCTCGCCGGCCTGCGCCGACTGCTTCGGGTAGTAGCCGAGGCTGTACTGCCGCCTGAGCTCTTCGGCGATGAGCGAGAACGCGCCCGTGAGATCGCGCGTCGAGTCCGCGCGGTAGCGGCGCGCGCCGGTCAGCCGCGCGATGTCGCCGAGGTAGCGGTCGCCGCGCTCGTACTCCTCGCGCGTGCAGCCCGTGCAGTTCGTCCCGCCGCCGCCCG
>DATCVD010000088.1:0-10577 GCA_036567125.1 Pyrinomonadaceae bacterium
GCCCGCGCGGCCCGGCCTCCGGCGGCTCCCGCCGCGCCGGTAAAGCGACTTGAAAGAGTCTTTCGCCGCGGCCCGCGCCGGGCAGGCTCCGTCACGAGCGCGGCGGGTTTCGCTTTAAACTTCGGACGCGACGCGCCTCAACCCTCTTGTCAACCGCGCGCCTCACGGCGTCTCCCTTGACGCCCCGCCCTCTTTTTTCGCATCATTGCTTCGCTCCAAGACGCCGGTCGCCCCCGTCCACAGGCTTCAGCACTTTTTCGCGCCCGCGCCCGCTTCGACAGGCGCGCCCACCGCGACGGGCGCGGACGCCGCGAGCAGGACGCGCGCCGCCGGGCGGTGCAGACAGGGTTTCGCCATCGACGAATGAACATCGCCATCCGCTCCCTGCTCGAAGTACAGGAGACGAGCCTGCTCGTGGCGCGCGCCGCGACGCGACTCTTCCGCCGCCCGGCCTACCTCCCCGAGACGCTGACGCAGATGGACGTGATCGGCGTCGGCTCGCTGACGATCATCTTCCTGACCGGCTTCTTCACCGGCGGCGTGCTGACGCTCCAAACCTTCCCCACTTTAAAAGGCTACGGCGCGCAGGATCAGACCGGCTACCTCGTCGCCCTCTCCTTGGTGCGCGAACTCGGCCCCGTGCTCACCGCCCTGATGGTCACGGGCCGGGTCGGGTCGGCCATCTCGGCCGAACTCGGCTCGATGGTCGTCTCGCAGCAGATCGACGCGATGCGCGCGCTCGGCACGGACCCCGTCAAGAAGCTCGTCACGCCGCGCCTGATCGCGCTCGTCGTGACGATGCCGCTCCTGACGGTCGCGGCCGACGTGTTCGGCATCATCGGCGGCGGCGCGGTCGCCACCACGCTCTACGGCCAGTCAACCAACACCTTCGTCAACTCCGTGCGCTACGGCATCCAGCACGACGACATCCTCGGCGGCATCCTCAAGCCGCTCTTCTTCGCGATCCTGATCGGCGGCATCGCGTGCCACAAGGGGCTGAACACGGAGGGCGGCACGGTCGGGGTCGGCCGCTCGACCACTTCGGCCGTCGTCACGGCCTCGATCGCGGTCATCGTTGCGGACTTCTTTCTGGCGAAGGCGCTGCAAGTCATCCTCGACATGCCGAAGTAGTGTAGAGTTAGGTTCGGGAACCCGTATGGCCTCAACCGAGATCGAAGCGCCGCACCGGGCGGAGACGCCGGCCCCGCCGGACGCGGACAACCGCGTCAGCGAGGCGGCGGCCGAGTCCACCTTCGCCGAGGTGCTCGACGAGGAGCGCGCCACCCCGGCCATCGAGTTCCGGGACGTGCACCTCGGCTTCGACGGCCGCAAGGTCTTGGACGGGCTCTCCTTCAAGGTGATGAAGGGCGAGTGCAAGATCATTCTGGGCGGCTCGGGCTGCGGCAAATCG
The DNA here is from genome assembly GCA_036567125.1 of Pyrinomonadaceae bacterium. Classification (GTDB taxonomy): domain Bacteria; phylum Acidobacteriota; class Blastocatellia; order Pyrinomonadales; family Pyrinomonadaceae; genus JAIVGV01. Next base: position 1,412 of record DATCVD010000088.1, read on the forward strand.
ACCACGATCAAGCTGCTGCTCGGCCTCTTGAAGCCCGATTCGGGGCGCATCTTCGTCAACGGCGAAGACATCACGGACTACACGGAGGCCGAGATGATGTCGGTGCGCAAGCACATCGGCATGATCTTTCAGGAGGGCGCGCTCTTCGACTCGCTCTCCGTCTACGACAACGTCGCCTACCGGCTGCACGAGCAGAAAGTCCCCGAAGAGGAGGTCGAGCAGGAAGTCCGCCGGATGCTCCGCTTCGTCAACCTCGAAGACGCCATCGACAAGATGCCGGCCGAACTTTCGGGCGGCATGCGCCGCCGGGTCGGCATCGCCCGCGCGCTCGTCGGCGGCCCCAGCATCGTGATGTTCGACGAGCCGACCGCCGGGCTGGATCCGCCGACGGCCCGCACGATCTGCGAGCTGGCGATCAAGCTGCGCGACCTCGAAGACGTGTCGTCGATCTTCGTCACGCACGAGATGAACAACATCGGCTACCTGACGGGCGAGTACGCCGCCGTCAACGACGCGGGCGAGGTGATCTTCGAGCCGGAGGGCGAGAAGCTCTGCCTGATCAACACGCGCGTCCTGATGATGCGCGACGGCCGCGTCATCTTCAGCGGCTCGAACGAGCAGCTCGACAAGTCCGACGACACGTACATCCGCCGCTTCATCCGCGGGTACTGAAAGGAAGCTGTTAGCTATTCGCCGTTAGCCGTAAGCCAGAAACAAACCGGAGTGGTTTTGGTTTGGCTGAGAGCTAACAGCTGAGAGCTAACAGCTGAGAGCTATCAAATGCCTCCAGCGAAAAAGACCATCGGGCTGCGCGAGGTGCGCGTCGGCCTCTTCGTGATCATCGCGGCGGTCGTTCTGATCCTGCTGATCCTGAACGCGTCGGGCGACATCTCGTTCAAGTCGAAGCGCCACTACCGCGCGAAGTTCGCCAGCGCCGAGGGCCTGCGCCCCGGGGCCGAGGTGCGACTGGCGGGCGTCCGCATCGGCACCGTGGACGACGTGAACCTGCTGAAGCTCTCCGACGCCCCGGACGAGAAGCGCATCGAGGTCATGCTCTCCGTGGACAGCACGGTGGACGGCAAGCGTATCGACGAGCTCATCCGCACCGACTCGACCGCGCAGCTCGTCTCGCCCGGGCTGCTCGGCACGGACAAGGTCATCAGCATCACGGCCGGCACGGCGAACGGCGCGCCCGCGCCCGAGGGGTTCGAGCTGACGACCGCCACCGAGGGCGGCATGGCCCAGCTCACCGCCTCCGGCAACCAGCTCGTCACGCAGCTCAACCGCCTCTCCGAGCAGATGACCGACATCACGAAGAAGATCAACGAGGGCCGCGGCACCATCGGCCGCTTCGTCAACGACGAGGCGTTCTACGACAACCTCAACCTCACGGTGCGCGAGGCGCAGGGCCTCATCCGCGAGATCAGCTCCGGCGAAGGCACGGCCGGCCGCCTCATCAACGACCCCGCCCTCTACAACAACCTCCAGCGCATCACCGCCAGCCTCCAAGGCATCGCCGACGATCTCCGGCAGGGCCGCGGCACCGCCGGCAAACTGCTAACCGACGAGGCGCTCTACAACGACGCGCGCTCCACCCTCGCGCGCCTCAACCGCTCCGCCGACGACATCAACGCCGTCGTCGCCGACGTCCGCGCCGGCCGCGGCACCGCCGGCAAGCTCCTCACCGACGAGGCGCTCTACAACGACGCCCGCGCCGCCATCGCGCGCTTCAACACCACGGCCGAGCGCGTCGACAACATCGTCGCCGGCATCCAGCGCGGCGAGGGCACGGCCGGCAAACTCCTCCACGACGACCAGCTCTACAACAACGTCAACCAGCTCTCCTCCGAAACCGTCAAACTCCTCTACGACTTCCGCCAGAACCCCAAGAAGTACCTAACCGTCCGCTTCTCGATCTTCTAAAGGCCGCAAATGTGTTTGTAGGAGTCAAATTAAGTTGCGTTCTGTGGAATAGAGTCGCCTTCCGTGAAATGAATTTGCGTTCTACATATTTCTTTCCAAGTGTTCTCTTGTTTAACACGGGATAGGCAGGATGCGGCTTAGACGTGCCTTCACTGTTACTCGTTAAGGCAAGTGATGCTGGCGAGAACAAGGTTCGTGCAGAGAGAGGTCGCTGGAAGACTTTATGTCTACGTCGGGCTTTTATTGCCCCACCACCACCCTACCTAAGCAGTATCTCGGGCTGCCCGCCTGTAAGTATCAATAACCTTAGCCGGGTCAACAGACACATTGATTTTTCTTAGATTAGCTGCGACATCTTTTTCATTCTCAATGGCCGCGGCAAGAGAATAACAGAGGTACAGGAGAAAGGTCCCCATGGGGATTTCTGCCTTATGCTTATCGCCAATCCACAATTCGGCGAAGCGATATGCACGAGGGGCGTACTTCGTAAGAGCTGTCTCCACATCCTTCAACGTTTCGAGTCCCAAGGCTTGTAATTCAGCAACTCGGATCGGGATTATGTCGGCATCATCAATTAGCTGTGCCCCAAGGAGGTCTGCAAGACGTTTATCCCAACGAATGAAGCTTTGATTTTGCTTGATAAAAACCGGGAGCGATGTGTTATCAATGTATAATTCTTCAGGCCGGCTCTCTAATTCGCTAGAGACCTGCTTCTCATATCCGGTAATTTCATCTTTGAGGCGAGTAAATTCGTTATCAGCGAGTTCGAGCAGGGCTGCAAGGCGAAAGAATTGCCGGCGCACAGGTGGGGGCACCGCTTTCTGGCTTTTGTAGCCTAAATCATGCTCAATTTCAGCCCAAGCATGTTGGATAATTGAGCGAATCTGAATTTCAGCTTGGCACTGAGAGAATATTCCGTATTCGGGCAGTTGTAGGCGCACGGGCCGTAAGCGAACGATATAGTGGGATGAAAGGTAGCCGAAGGTATCAAGAGCTTTCTTGCGTTTATCGACGGAGTTTTCGGTATCAATCTCGAATTCGTTTTCAATTATACGTGCGACTGCATCAACCTCTTGGTCATAATAAGTAATGATGCGTATACCACAGACGTCTGTAATGTTATTGAGATTGGTGTAGGATTTGGCTTGGATCTTTTTCGTCAGACTCTCGCGATTTTTAACGCGACCACCAATAGAATGCAGATGTATCGACGGCTCCCGGCTTAACAGTTCGTTAAGCAGCACTAATAGTTTGTCTTTGAATTGCTGGTAGAGGCCATGCGCCTCATCATATTCGCGGAGAATTGAATTGGGGTAATCGCTCATCTGACGCTGGGGAATACGCTGAGAGTATGACAGAGCGATACGATTGAAGCAGACATGGCTCGCAAAGGCAAACTCGAACTAACTTGGGTTAATAAAGATGTGCGGCCGCGCTTAGAACCGCGCATCCTTGTTGAAGATAAAGGGGAATCGTGGGGTGACCCGCACTCCGGCAACATGCTCATCCACGGTGACAATTTGCTAGCTCTTAAAGCTCTCGAACAGGATTTTGCCGGAGAGATTAAGTGCATATACATCGACCCACCTTTTAATACCAAGCAAGCATTTGAACATTATGACGACGGGCTCGAACATTCCATCTGGCTCACGTTGATGCGTGATAGACTAGAACTATTACACTCCCTTCTCCACGATTCGGGAACTTTATTCATCCATATAGATGATAACGAACTGGCATATCTAACTGTCTTAGCTGATGATATTTTCATCCGTAAGAACCGGGTTGCTATTTGCACATTTAAGCAGAGTTCCACATCCGGGCCTAAAGCTATTAATCCCGGAATGGTGACCACGTCAAACTTCATTCTTGTGTATGCTAAAGACAAAAGTCGGTGGCAGCCGCAAAAGGTTTTCGTGCCGACGAAAAGAGACGACCGGTACAACAGCTATATCACCAATTACTCGGAGGACTATGCCCACTGGAAGTTCGAGACTCTTCGCAGTGTTTTTGCAGCAGCTCAAGGAATCCCGGTCAACCGACTTCGACGAGAATTTGGTGACGGTTTGGAGGAGAGATTAGAATCATTTGTGTTAGAAAATGCGGAAAGGGTTATACGTTTAGCCCGCGTTGCGCCGGAAGATGTAAATGCCGATGCGAGAGTATTTCTAGAACACTCTTATCAGGAGCCTGACAAAGTATTTAAAGCAAGCCGCGAAGGCCGTGACGATTATTATTTCGTTAATGGCCAACAGTTACTCTTCTATTCATCTAAAGTTAAAGAGATCGATGGCAAATTAGTAACGGGACAAGCATTATCGACTATTTGGGATGATTTACTGTCAAACAACCTCCATAATGAAGGCGGGGTTAATTTCCCTAAGGGGAAGAAGCCTGAAATGCTAATAAAGAGAGTTTTAGAATTATCGACCAAGCCCGGCGATTGGGTTCTTGACTCCTTTGCCGGTTCTGGCACAACGGCGGCAGTCGCCCATAAAATGAGGCGCAACTGGATCACAGTCGAAATGGGAGAGCAAGCCCACACGCATTGCCTCCCGCGCCTTAAACGAGTAGTTGAGGGTAATGATCCAAGCGGCGTTACGACTGCCGTACAGTGGCAGGGCGGAGGCGGCTTTAGGTTCTACCGTTTAGCCGAGACGCTACTTGTTAAGGACCCGGATTTTGGCACGCTTGATACAAATCCGCGCTATACACGCGAAATGCTTTATGAGGCGATTTGCAAGATCGAGAACTTTCGCTACGAACCGCGCGGCCTCTGGCATGGGCACTCCAGCGAGAAGCGCTTTATTCACATAGCTCTTGAGATGCTCAATCAGCCTGCGCTCGACCGACTTGAAAAAGAACTTCGCCTCGATGAATCGTTGCTTATCTATTACAAGAAACGAGCATCCATTTTGAACCACTCCGATCGTGTAGAACTCAAACGCATCCCGCGCGACCTGCAAATTAAATGCGACTTTGAGGCGGCTATATAGCCATGAGTTTAGCGGAACGTATAAAACTCTACATGTCTTTGCGCGAGCCGCAGGCTGAAGCCTTGCGCCGCTTGGAGCAGATTGCCGCACATACAGATTTCAAAACGGCCCTCCCGGCAGAAGTTGCAGCCATAGTTCGTGAACACGTTGAGGCGAACGTCGCTTTCGACACTGAATTCCCGTCATTCTGCTTTGCCCTAGCTACAGGCGTCGGCAAAACTCGATTAATGGGTGCGTGTATCTACTTGCTCTGGAGAATGAAGAACCACCGGAATTTCTTCATTCTCGCACCTAATACAACCATTTATAACAAGCTGCGTAGAGACCTAGTCGTTTCTGTTGAGAAGTATATGTTTCTGGGCCTCTCAGACTTCCCACCACCGCGCGTGTATGACGGCGACAATTACCAGAGCTATAGGCAGCCTTCACTCTACGAGAGAGATTCAGCCTCTATCTTTCTTTTCAACATACAGAAAATCATACAGCGCGGAGGGCAGTTTAAGTTTCATAAGTGGAATGAGAATCTCGGGAATTCCTTCGCTTCGATCTTGGAAACGATGGACGATCTCGTTGTCCTTATGGACGAAAGCCATCGGTATCGCGCTCCGGCATCGCTTAAAGCCATCAACAATCTTAGGCCAGTGCTCGGCTTGGAATTCACAGCCACGCCGAAATATGCCGGCAATATTCTCTATCGCTTCAATCTTGGCGAAGCCATAGGTCGCTATGTCAAAACACCAACCGTCGTCACACGCACCAATCTGACTGTTGCCGACGAGACCGCAACCGAGACATTTCACGCCAGCGACGGCACGTCTTTCCCTTTGCGCGTTATAGAACGCATCAAGTTACAGGACGGCCTCCTCTTACACGAACGCAAGAAAGCTCACCTCGTAGAGTACTGCGATTCACGCAGCATTCCGCTGGTTAAACCCTTTGTCCTCATCTCTACACGCGACACAGGTCACGCAAAAGAGCTGCGCGCCGTACTCGAATCCTCAAACTTCTTTGAGGGACGCTATAAAGGGAAAGTCATCGAAATTCACTCAAACCAAGTTGGCGTAGAGTCGGAGGAGAACATCGAGAAGCTATTGTCTGTTGAGAGCGCAGATAATCCCGTTGAAGTCGTGATTCACGTCCAGATGCTTAAGGAAGGTTGGGACGTGAAGAATCTTTATACAATTATTCCAATGCGCGCCTCCGTCTCGGAAATCTTAACCGAACAGACAATCGGTCGTGGTTTACGTCTCCCATTTCCCCTTACTGAAGCAGAGGTTGCGGAACTTGGGCATACAGATCCGGACATCATTGAGTTGGAAATAATCTCCCACGACCGCTACGAAGAGATCATTCGCGAGGCACGCACGAGCGACATCTTTAAAGTTAAACAGATTGATGACGGCGATACGGAGCCGGTGCGTCCCGTTTATGTACCAACTCTTTTTTCATATGAAACACATCTCGCGCTAGAAGAAGCGGCGCGGAGCTATGGCGCAATCACCTCACAGCAATTTGCCAACGATGAAAGGCGGCTCGATGAAATCGTAGACAAGATTATTGAACGTCAATCTATGCAGTTTATTCAGGGCTCGACCGAGCCACTTCGCGAGAGTCAGGTCGCCCCAGAGCAACCTTCTCTTTTCGCGTTGCTAGGTAATGAAGAAGTCCCTCCGGCAATTGACATACAAGCGCTTAAGGATGAGTTGCGCACTAAGCTTCGGGAGGAAATCAAGCACTTTGCCGAACGAAACATTGACATCCCACGAATTACGACTTACGTGGAACCACGGGTGACCGTGCGCCCCTTCGTGCCCGTCCCACGCTTTGACGATCTTCAACTCGTTGAGCAACGCCTGCGCTTCGGTAATCTTGCTTCGGGCGAAGAGCGCTCCGGGGAGGCTGTAGAGATACACGCCGTTGAAGACCCGCGCCGCTTCCTCGCCGCCCGCCTTATAGAAAGAGTCGAGGAACTCGACATTAGCGATAAAGAACTTGTTTTCCAGATTATTGATAACTACTTGGCTGCGCTGAATCGCTCAGATGAGGAACTAAAACGCCTTGTCCACCTGTATCGAGCAGCTATTATTGGAGACTTACAAAAACAATTCCTTGAAAACCTTTACGACGAGACTCAGATTCAATACAAAATCAACAGTGGATTCGTCGTTTTCGACGGCTACACGAAGACTATCCGCGAGCACAACGGGGTAATTGATCTACGCGCGCCCCTCACCGACCGTTCACAAATACGCCGTCAACTTTTTGGGGGTTTACGTAAATCATTCTTTGACAAGGTCGCTTTCGACTCTATGCCGGAGCGAGAATTCGCCATCGTGCTTGAATCTGATCCGGAGGTCACGAAATGGCTACGACCTCCGCTTGACCAGATGCCGATTTACTATCAGGGCGGGGCGTACAATTTAGATTTCGTTGTTGAAACCAAAGCGCAGAAGTACTTGATCGAAATTAAGGCCCAAAGAGAGTTGGCAGACAAAGTTGTTCTGAACAAGGCACGGGCGGCGATTAAGTGGTGTGAAATAGCCTCGCAAGTAGCTGAGTCGAAAGCTTGGGCTTATAAGTTAGTTCCCGATCTGGCTGTCCGAACCACTGATGACTTTGCTTTTATCACTAGCCAAGCTATTAAGTTAAACGGCCTGTCTTAAAATCTGTCAAGATTTTTCGTATCGGGCCGTCATCTAAGTGGGTCACGTAATACGTGATAGCAATACCCATGATGGGCTCCTAGATTAGCCGGCTTCAGGAGCCGCTTGGCCGGCTCCGGGCGCTAGTTACCAACCGACGATCCGCGTCCAAGACCAGACTCGTTCATGGCCTCTCCTGCACGAGCACCTGGAAGCTCTCGGCCATGCCGCCGGGCAGGATCATGTCGCGGGCGGCGAGGCGGAGTTGGGCGCGCGCGGCTTCGTCCGGGGCGAGGGCCGAGAGGCGTTCGAGTTGTTCGAGGAGGCCGGCGCGGAGGAGGAACCGATCTTGGCGCTCGTGCGTTAGCAGGCGCAGGCCGGCGGACTCGCCGGCTTTTTTGATCCGCGTCCAGTTGACCGTCGTGGTGATGTCTTGGAGGCCGGGGTCTGCGAGCGGATCGTCGGAGAATCGGTGCGCGCGGAAGGCGCGGAGCGTGCCGTCGGGGCTCAGCCGCGGGTCGTAGAGTTCGGACGCCTCCGCGCCGTAATCGACGGTGACGACGAAGCCGCGCGCGAGTGCGCGGGCCGCGCGCGCGATCCACTCCTCGGCCGCGAGGTTCACTTCGGCCCCCTGCCCCTCGGCCAGTTCTACCCCCTGCTCCACGAAGTACTCCGCGAGGCGGGGCGAAGAAGGCTCTTGCTCAACCCAAGCGAAGTTCCCCGCCCCGTCCAAGCCGACGAACAACTCAAGCAGCCGGCCGCCGCGGCGGCGGACGCGGTGCGCGGGCAGCGCGTCGAGCAGTTCGTTCGAGAAGACGAGGCCCGCGCCCAACTCGCCGTCGCCGAGCCGTTCGAGGCTGCCGAACTCGAAGCGGGCCGCGAAGTCCGGGAGGCGCGCCGCCGTTCGTTCGCGCGCGTCCTCGCCGACTTCGTCGATCAGGTAGCGCGTCGCGGCGAAGACGCGCCGGTGATCGCGCGCGAGGGTTTCGAGCGCGGCGCGCGCGAAGTGGCCAGCGCCCGCGCCGGCTTCGAGGATCGTCCAGCTTTCGGGCGATCCGAGTCGTTCGTGGAGCGCGGCGAAGTGGCGCGCGAAGGCGGCGGCGAAGAGGGGCGTGCGCTCGGGGCTGGTGCGGTAGTCGCCCGAAGCGCCCCAGCGCGCGAGGTCGCGGCGGCGGTAGTAGCCCCCGCGAGGGTCGTAGAGCGCGGCCTCCATCCAGTCGCGGAAGGTCAGCGGGCCGCGGGCCTCGATCCTCGCGCGCAGACGTTCGGCCAGCGTCATCATGCAACTTCGGGTTCGGTTCTCAGGCTCAGGCGGCGGGAACTTTCAGACGACTTTGCGAAGACTCAAGCGGGGCGCGTTCGCGCGCGACGCGGGGCGGCCGGGGGGGGGCGCGCCGCACGCGTCGTCTCTGAAGGGCCGCCTCAGCGCTTCGTAGCGTCCGTCTGATCGTCGAGCAGCCGGGTCGTGTTCTCGGTGACGCTCGCGGGCGGCGCGACGAGTTCGGCCGTGTCCCTGCGCCTGAAACTGGTCGGCGCGGGGGCTTGATGTTGTTGCGGCAGCACGGCGCGCGGGGGCGCGGGCTGGTAGGGCAGCGCGGCCGGCTG
>DATCVD010000089.1:0-7643 GCA_036567125.1 Pyrinomonadaceae bacterium
GGCCGCCGCTAACCTCGCGCCGCCGCCGCCCGCGGCGGCTCATCTTTTTGTTGGTTCGCGCGGGCGGCGCGTCGTCACCGCCGCCGCCCGCGCGGGGTTTGAAACTTTTAGACCGAGGAGAACACGATTGGCTAAAGACGATCTCATCCCGGCCGAGGGCGTCATCATCGACAAGCAGCCCAACGCCTTTTTCAAAGTCCAAGTTGACGGCAGCGAGCACGTCGTGCTCGCGCAGATTTCCGGCAAGATGCGCAAGAACCGGATCAGGATTCTGGTCGGCGACCGCGTCGCCGTCGAGATGTCGCCTTACGATTTAACGCGCGGCCGCATCACCTACAGGTACAGGTAAGCAATGAAGGAGGAGTCTTTCGTGGAGAAGCAGACGTACACGGTCGGCGAGCGCGTGGAGAAATTCTGCGCGGCGTGCGGCGAGGAGCGCGGCCACGTGGTCGCGTCGGTGACGAAGCGCGGCCAGATTTCGCGCGTCACGTGCCCGAAGTGCGGCGCGCGCGGCACGTTCAAGGCCGCGACGGAAGTCTCGCCGCGCGGCGAGCGCGCCAAGACGGGCGCCCCCTACGACCCGACGCGCACCTACCGGACGGGGCAGTCGCTCACGCACCCGACCTTCGGGCAGGGCGAGGTCACGGCCGTCATCGAGCCGCACAAGATCGACGTGCTCTTCTCCGACCGGATGCGCCGCCTCATCCACGCGCGCGTCTGACAGCCGGGGCGCGGACTCGTCAGGCGGAAGGTGCGCTCGCGGCCGCCGGGCCGCCGGTGATACAAACGCGACTCGGACGAGTCCGATCTCGGAAACTTTTCGGTTAGGGTTTCGCGCGAGACAGGCGTGGGGGGACGCAGCCGATGCAGGATAAGCGTGCGGGCAGGATTAACTGGACGACCGCCATCGCGATGGTGGTTTTCCACGTCGGCGCGGTCGTCGCGCTGTTCTACTTCAGCTGGCAGGCGCTCGTCGCCCTGATCGTCACGGCGTGGGTGTCGGGCAGCCTCGGCATCGGCATGGGCTACCACCGCCTGCTCACGCACCGCGGCTACAAGACGCCGAAACTCGTCGAGTACTTCCTCTCCGTCTGCGGCACGCTCGCCCTTGAGAGCGGCCCGATCAGCTGGGTCGCCACGCACCGCATCCACCACGCGCACTCCGACCGCGAGGGCGATCCGCACACGCCGCGCGACGGCCGCTGGTGGGCGCACATGGGCTGGATTCTGCGCGGCACCGCGCAGATGCACGACGAGGCGACGCTCTGGCGCTACACGCCCGACCTGATGCGCGACCGCTTCCACGTCCTCCTGAACCGCTTCCACTACGTCCCGCTCGTCCTGCTGGGCGTGCTGCTCTACGCCGTCGGCGGCTGGGGCGTGATGATGTGGGGCATCTTCCTGCGCGTCACCTTCGGGCTGCACATGACGTGGCTCGTCAACTCGGCGACGCACCTCTGGGGCCGCCAGCGTTTCGTGACCGGCGACGACTCGCGCAACAGTTGGTGGGTCGCGCTCCTGACCTTCGGCGAGGGCTGGCACAACAACCACCACGCGCACCCGGTCTCCGCCAAGCACGGCCTCGCGTGGTACGAGATCGACGTGAACTGGTGGGGCATCCGCACGCTCCAACTCCTGCGCCTCGCCAAAGGCGTCAAGCGCGTCGGGCTGGACGGCCTGCCCGTCGAGCGGCGCGCGAGCGCCAAGCCCGTCGCGGCCGGCGAAGACGGCGTCTCGCCGCTCGGCCTCAAAGACACCTACGAAGGCGCGTGAGCAAGGGCGGGCCGGGAAATTTCAATCGTCAACGGGAGCGGGCGACCGGATTAGTCGCCCGCTTTGTCGTTAGGGGGGTTGCGTTAATCACGCGGCCCGGCGCGGACGTGTTACCCCGCCGGGCCGTCGCGCTAGCGACGTTTTGAGCGCCGCGCGGATTACATTCGGGCGGCTGTTGTAGTAGCATTCGCGTAAAGCATCACCAACCACAACGCATACAGAAGGGAATTTAAATATGCCCAGCAGAAGAAGTCGCGGTAACGATCTCGTCCTGTTCAGCTCCGACGATCCGCGGCCCGTTGTCAACTGGCTGTGCGAGCGTTTCGGCATGCAAGCGATCCTGCAAGCGGTCGCAGAGTTCCGCCCCGCCGCGCAGCCGGACGAAGCCCCGGCCAAGCGGCCTTACAAGCGGCGCGCGGCGAAGAAGGGCGGCGCGAAAAAAGGCGGCCGGAAGTCGTCGAAGAAGGGCGGCGCGAAAAGGGGACGGCCCGCGCGCGCGCAGGCCGAGACGGGAGACGCGCAGGGCTGACGCAGCGCCGCCGCCTCACAAGCCCCTCACTTCACCTCACCCGTTTAGCACACCAAGACGCGATTGGCGGCGGGCACTTCGTCGGCCGCCGCGCGCGCACCTGAATCTAACTCCGACCGGGCGCGTCCGAACGTGGCGCTCGCGCGAAGTCTCGCCGCCCGACCGCCGCGTCGGGCCGACCGCCAAACCCCAATTCCCGCGGCGGCCGAACTCCACTTACGTAGAAACGACAACGCGAAACGGGTTCTGAAACCTTGAAAGTTCCAGAACCCGCTCGCCGCTTTGATTAGATTTACTGCCGGGCAGGGACTCGAACCCCGATAACATGATCCAGAGTCATGTGTCCTACCATTGAACGACCCGGCAACAGTGACGCCCGCTAACCGTCGCGGGCGTCACTAGAATTTACGGAGCGCGGCGGCCGTTGTCAACCGCGCGCGGCCTCTCTAGGGCTGCGGTGAATCAGCGATAAAAAGGCGGCCCGTTGGATAAGAACGGGCCACCTTTCGAAGGCAGTTCAAGAGTGCCGAATTGATGACGAAGGCACGAGGCTAGCCCCGCCGCACCATTTTCTTCTCGTCGCCCTCGATCTTCTTCTTGAGATACTTCGCCAGCTTCTCGGCGGAGGATCGCAGCCCCTTATTGGCCGAGGAGCGGTGCGAAGCATCGGCGTAAGCCACCACGCCCGTCTTCAGGTTTATAACCGAGAGAGAAGCAGAGGTTGTCGAACGCCAATCCCCCAAGAATACTTTCTTAGCCCAGCCCGCGCCCTTCTTGTCGGCTGTCCCGATAATCTCGAAGTCAGCTTGGGAGCGATCAGTCACCATGATGAGGGGTACGTTCTTCTTGCGGAGGGCAGCCGCCATGTAGGTCTCGAAACCTTCGACCGGCTTTTCTGCGTCTTCGCTCTTAAACGGGGCGATGTAAACTCGCGAATTCCGTGGGATTAATTGCGCCTCAAACGGTTCAGAGGGCGTGCTGGTGGTTTTGGTTGCTGCGGCAGTCTCAGGGGTAGAGGGGGCTGATGTCTGTTGTTCTTGGGCGAAGACGGGGGCCACTGCCAAGAGGACAATCAACAGGGGAAGCATGCGTTTCATTTCTAACTCCTTAGTTTGAGGTCGAGCGGGGTTGAGGGTTGTTCTCTGTCGGGTGGGAGAAGTGGAAGGTCGTGCGGCCGAGGCATAATACAGATGTGCTCAGGATACCGCAAATGGAAAACGGTTCCGCAGCCCGGCTTAGCTATGTGGGATGCTGAGTGGAAGGGTTTGCGCGGCCCGCAGTCAACACGGGCCACGCTTAGATAATCTTCGCTAGACCGCCGCCGTCTCCTCTTCCTCGACGAGGTAGGGCGAGGCGGCGCGGGCGCGCGCGTCCGCGTCCTCGGCGAGGATGGCTTGGACGACGGGGAGCGAGAGCGAGCGCGGGCGCGTGATGCCGGGGACGGCCTTGCCCTTGGCGTAGACGGGGTGGCGGCCGTGCTCCGCGTACCACTCGGCGAGGTTGGCCGTCTTGTGCATCTCCTCGATGATCTGCCGCCAGCCGACGCCGGTGTTGTAGGCGCAGAACGATATCTCACCCTCCTGCGTGCCGTAGGGGATGACGCACATCTCGGTGCGGCGGAAGTCGTAGTTGAACAAGTCCTGGAACCACATCCCCTCGACGCAGAGGACGCGCCACTTGTCGTCCGGATCGTCCGACCCGGCGGCTTGCGTCTTCATCCGGTCGTTGCGGTCGGAGTTCGAGCTGGTCGAGGACGGGCGGAACAGGTTGATGATCTGCGAAATGGGGAAACCTTCGGGCGCGCGCTCCGGCGAGAAGTTGCGCATGATCGCCATCGCCAGCTGCGCCATCGTGAGCTTCCGCCCGCGCGCCGTGTCCGTGATGACCGACACGTCCTTGATGAACTGCTCGTAGTCGAAGAACTCGAACAGCGACTTCCACTCGCCCGTGTGGCGGTTGACGACCATCAGGGTGAAGACGCCGCAGTTCGGGTGGCAGTTGCACGAAGACCAGCCCCACGGCGCGTCCGCGCCTTGCAGCATGTCCATCACGCTGGTGAACGCCGAGTAGGACGAGAGCGGGAACCAGTCGCGGTGGGCTTTGAGGTTGCCGCCCAACTGCTGTTCGAGATCGGTCGCCATGCAGGCGAGCGTGTAGCGCTGCTGAATCCTGACGGGATCGGGCACGTCCTCGTCGCGGCCCGTGAAGGAGACGGGCTGGAAGGCGATGGTCTGCACCTTGTCGATGTTCTTCGCGGCGAACTCGACGATCTCGCCGATGGCGTCGTTGTTGATCGTGTTGACGATGGTCGTCACCAGCGTCACCTTGATGCCGACCGCCGCGAGGTTCTCAATCGCCTTGAGCTTCACGTCGAACAGGTTGCCGACGCCGCGGTGCTTGTTCTTCTCCTCGGAGACGCCGTCGAACTGTAGGTAGACGCCGTGCTGTCCGGCCTCCTTCGCCTGCCGGCAGAACTCGATGTCTTCGGCGTAGCGGATGCCGTTCGTGGCGGCGAGGATGCGGTAGAAGCCGATCTTCCGGGCGTAGGCGACGGCTTCGAGGAAGTAGGGCGACAGCGTCGGCTCGCCGCCCGAAAAGAGGATGATGATCTGGCGGCGCGGCTTGAAGGAGACGGCGCGGTCGAGGATCGCCTTCGTGTCTTCGAGCGTCGGCTCGTGGACGTAGCCGACTTGGTTCGCGTCCATGAAGCACGGGTTGCACATCATGTTGCAGCGGTTGGTGAGATCGACCGTGAGCACCGCTCCGCGCCCGAACTTGATGTTGGAAGTGCCGTGCCGGTGGATCGCGTCGTCCTCGGCCGCGCGGAAGTCGCGCCCGTAGAAGAGCGACTCGATGCGCCGGAGGAACGCCGGATCGGTCGCCATCACGTCCTCGAACCGCCCGTGCTCCGCGCAGTCTTTGCGCATGATGATGCGGCCGTCTTCTTCGACGATCTGCGCCTTGATCTCGCCGGGGTGCTCGTTCATCAGCGTCTCCAGCGGGGTCGCGCCGCTGATGACGGCCTCGCGCACCTCCTTGACGCAGCGCGGGCAGAGCGAGTCGGTCTCGCGCGGGAAGCCGAGCGGCGGCGCGGTGCGCTCGTAGGATTTGAGCAGCGGCCCCGGCGCCCACTTCGGCCGGATGGCCTCGCCCTCGGGCAGCGCGCGGTTGACGGCCTGAAACGCCTTCCACGCCACGCCCGACAGGTTCGAGATCAGCTTCGAGCCGGTCGCGCCGCCGAGCTTCGTCCCGTCCGATTCGCCGCGGCGAAAGTTATCGCTGAACACTTTTAAGCTTCCCTCCGAGAATCACTCTCGTAAAATTTCTCTGGCTTTAGATGACTTGGAGCCTTGATTCGACTGCCGCCCCGGCCGGGCACACGACCGCCCCGCAAACCCCGGAACGACGGGCCATAATACCGGCATCTACTTGAAAAGGCAAGACATAAGGCCCGCAAATCGTGAGTCCTGAATCTTGAATAGTTAACAGCCGGGAGCGGCTTCCGTCTTGTCTGCTCACGGTTCACGGTTCACGATTCACGTCTTGTCCCGATTCGTGCCTCGCGGCCTTTCGGCGCGCGCCGCCGGAAAGCTGTTGACACCGGCCCCGATTTGACATAGAAGCCAACCCCAATTTTCGCCGCCCCATGGCAGGCCGCCGCCGGGTCTGCGGCGGCCGGGCGCTCGGCCCCCGGCCCCCCGAGCGCGACCCCCGGCGGGAAACCTTCTGCCGAATCCGAAGGAGGCTGAATCATGAAAATTTACAACGTCGCCGGCTACCTGATCGTCCTCGCGCACGCCCTGCTCTCGGCGCTGCTCGCGCCGCCGGGCTGGGGGCCGCTCCTCGCCGCGGGCGTCGGGCTGCTCTACCTCCTGCTCATCTGGTTCTTCGGCGGGCTGTACCTGTCCGACATCATCCACATGGGGATCGCGCATCGCGCGCTCGACTACCGCCCCGGCTTCGTCAAACTCGTCACGCTCGGCTACAACGTCGCCGGCATCTACATCAACCCGAAGACGTGGGTCAACCGCCACCGCCACCACCACGCCCACTCGGACGGCCCCGGCGACCCGAACAAGCTCGCCGGGGACGGCTTCTGGAAGACGATGTACCTGACCGTCTTCCCCTACCCGTGCCAGTCGGAGCTGACGCGAGACCCCGTCTTCGCCAGCCGCACCTTCCGCCTCGTCTCGAATCCCTACTTCGCCGTCTTCTCGCAGCCGAGCAGCTACGGCCTGCTCTGGCTCGTCGTCGGCGACTGGAAGTACGCGCTCTTCCTCTGGTCGAGCGTGCGCGTCTTCGCCCTCTACATCAACATGATCCAGAACTACTGGACGCACGACCGCCGCTGGGGCACGCGCCGCTACGACGACGAGGACGACAACGCCATGAACATCGGCGACTGGCTGCCCGTGACGCTCTCCTTCAGCGCCAGCCTGCAAAACAACCACCACCACCACGACCGCTTCCTCCGCCTCAGCCACGACGAGGGCGAGTACGACTTCGGTTTCCTGACCGTGCGCGTGATGAGGGGGCTGGGACTCGTGCGGCCCAGCCCGACCGGCGCGCAGAAGCCGGCCGGCATCCCGCTCCGGGAGATCGGTCTTTGAGCCGCAACTCTTTCGCCCGCCGTTTTGGGCGGCGGGCCGGGGCCAAGTATTATCTGGCCTCGGCATGAGCACGGAAATTCACCCGGCGGCCGCGGTTGACGCGCGCGCGCGGCTCGGCGAGGGCGTGCGCGTCGGGCCTTACGCGGTCGTCGAGGGCGGCGCGACGGTCGGCGCGGGCTGCGAGATCGGCGCGCACGCGGTCGTCAAAAGGTTCACGACGCTCGGCGCGCGCAACCGCGTCTTCGAGCACGCGATCTTAGGCGGCGAGCCGCAGGACGTGAGCTTCCGCGGCCAAGAGACCGGCCTCGTCATCGGCGACGACAACCTGATCCGCGAGCACGTGACGATCCACCGGGCGACGCGGGGGGACGAGCCGACGCGGATCGGCGACAGGAATTTTCTGATGGTCGGTGTCCACGTCGCGCACGACTGCCGGGTGGGCGACGACAACATCTTCGCCAACGGCGCGGCGCTCGCCGGCCACATCCGCGTCGAGGATCACGCCTTCCTGTCGAACGACGTGGGCTGCCACCAGTTCGTGCGCATCGGCCGCTACGCGATGATCGGCGGCAAGTCGAAGATCGTGCAGGACGTGCTGCCGTACTTCACGACCGACGGCAACCCGCCGCGCGCGCGCGGACTGAACACGGTCGGCCTGCGCCGCGCTGGTTTCAGCCCGGAGAGCCGGCGGGCGCTGCGCACGGCCTACCGCGTGCTGCTCCGCGAGGGGC
>DATCVD010000090.1:0-5385 GCA_036567125.1 Pyrinomonadaceae bacterium
GGCGCTACCGGGGCAGCGCCCGCTGCCGGCGCTGCCGGCGCGCCGAAAGCCCCCGTCAAGAAGAAGGAAGAAGGGCCGAAGCCGACGGACGCCTCCGAGCACGCGCTCGTCAAGCGCCTGCGCGCGCGCTTCGCCGGCGCGGTCACGGAGGCGACGGAGTTTCTCGGCCAACTCTCCGTCCGCGTCGAGCGCGCGCGCGTCGTCGAGGTCTGCGACGCGCTCAGGCAGGACGCCGACACGCCGTTCGACCTGCTCTGCGACCTGACCTGCGTCCACCAACCCGAAAACTTCGACGCGCCCTTCGAGATCGTTTACAACCTCTACTCGATTCCCGCCAACGCGCGCGTGCGTCTGAAGGTCGCGGCGGGCGAGGGCGAAGGCGTCGAAAGTGTCAGCGCGGTCTGGCCGACGGCCAACTGGCTGGAGCGCGAAGTTTACGATCTCTTCGGCGTCAGGTTTTTAAACCACCCAGACCTGCGCCGGCTGCTGCTGCCCGACGACTGGGACGGCCACCCGCTGCGCAAAGACTACCCGCTCGAAGCGATGGAGAACGACTGGACGACGCGCCACCTGCCGGAGTTTACGGACGTGCAGCGCGAGCAGTTGGAGCAGCGGCGGGCCTACGGGCTGGAACTCCTCCAGACGCCGGCCGAGCGGCGCGTCCGCGACATCTTCCGCGCCGGCAAGGAAGTGATGCCGAAGGAGCACCGTTAACGCCGATGCACCCGCGAGACCTTGCCGCGCGCCACGAGGCCAAAGTCTTCGACTCGACGGAGGCCGCCGAGAAAGAGGGCTTCACGCTGGGCCAGTCGGCGGCCGTGCGCAACGCTTGGAACCGCGACTCGGCGGCCGCCTCGATCCTCTACGACCTCGTCGGGCGCAAGCGGCGCGGCGAAGTCGCGGAGATCGGCCTCGTCCTCGACGGCCCCACGGTCGTGGGTTGTTACCTGCCGAAGAGTGAAAGTGCCGAGGCCGGCCGGTGACTATTCGCGGTGATCATCTGGCGCTCTTCGTTACGCTGGCCGTCGGCGCTTCGTGCCTGTGCGCCTCTTACCTGACGGCGCGGAAGGGGAAGGGGCTGGCGACGTTCGCCTCGATGTTTTTCGGACTGCTGGCCTTGCTGATCGCCGCTTTCGTTTACGTCATTTCGTCAAGTATGCCCGACTAGTTTCGGCCTTCACCGAGTTATGCACCAAGTAGAAGTCGCAACGACGCGCGAGACGCTGCTCGACAGCCCCGAAATGGTGCTGAACATGGGGCCGCAGCACCCCTCGACGCACGGCGTCCTGCGCGTCGTCCTCAAGCTCGACGGCGAGACGGTCATCGATCTCGACTGCGACATCGGCTACCTCCACCGCGGGATGGAGAAGATCGCCGAGAACCGCCTCTACCCGATGATCGCGCCCTACTGGGACAGGCTCGACTACCTCGCCGCCGTCTCGAACGGGCTGGTCTGGGTCGAGACGGTCGAGCAGATGATGGGGCTGGTGGTGCCGCCGCGCGCGCACTACGTCCGCACCGTCTTAACCGAACTCAACCGCATCTCGTCGCACCTGCTCTGGCTCGCCACGCACGGCCTCGACATCGGCTCCTTCACCGTCCTCCTGTGGGCCTTGCGCGAGCGCGAGGAAATCTTAAAAATCTTCGAGCGGCAGTTCGGCGCGCGCCTGACCTGCCACGCGTGGCGCATCGGCGGGATGCCGAACGACACCTACGACGGTTTTGAGGAAGACGTTCAGCAGTTCACCGACAACTTCCCCAAACGACTCGAAGAGTACGAGACGCTGCTCTCGGAGAACCGCATCTGGCTCGGCCGCACCGTCGGCATCGGCGTCATTTCGGCCGCCGACGCCATCGCCATCGGCCTGACCGGCCCCGTGCTCCGCGGGTCGGGCGTCGCCTACGACGTGCGCAAGACCCGGCCTTACGCGGCCTACGCCGACCTCGACTTCGACATCCCCGTCGGCGAGAACGGCGACACGTACGACCGCTACTTGGTGCGCCTCGAAGAGATGCGCCAGTCGCGCCGCATCATCCAGCAGGCGATGCAGCGGATGCCGGACGGCCCGGTCAACGCCAAAGTCCCGAAGGTGATCAAGCCGCCCGCGGGCGACTACTACCACTCCATCGAAGGCCCGAAGGGCGAGATCGGCTGCTACCTCGTCTCCGACGGCTCGTCGCGGCCCGCGCGCGTGCGCGTCCGGCCGCCGTGCCTGATCAACCTTCAGGCGCTCCGCCAGATGTGCGTCGGCCACCTCGTCGCCGATGTCGTGGCGATCATCGGCACGCTCGACATCGTGCTCGGTGAAATTGATAGATAGCTGTTAGCTATTAGCTGTTAGCTATTAGCGAGAAAAAGTCGCGCGCAAATTTTGTTGTTGTCTTCGGTTTGGCTAACGGCTAACGGCTAACAGCTAACAGCTTCTCATGAACGTCGTTCGCCTCGCAGTGCAGGAGATGACGCGCGAGCGGTTCGCGCCGTTCGGGGTGCTGATTGACAGCCGCGGGTCGGTGGAACTCGATCTCGGCGGCGCGGCCGCGCAGATGACGGGCGCGACGAGCGAGCGGCGCGAGTTCGCGTTCCAGTTCATGGCGCGGCACACGCGGACGATGCAACTCTTCTCGCCGATGGTCGGGTGTCAGTCGATCATCTGCGTCGCGCCGCCCGCGCCCGCGAGCGCCGCGCCCGCGCCCGCAGGGGTCGCCGCGTTTCTGGTTGACGGTAGGTTGCCCTACGCCTACCACAAGGGCACGTGGCACACGCCGCCGTTCCCCGTCGGCGAGTGGTCTTCCTACCTCGTCGTGGATCGCGCCGGGACGCTGGACGACGACTACGAATTGGTTGATCTGAGAGCGGTACACGACTGCACTTTCAAGATCGAACTCTGACGATGACAAACCCTTTCGCGCTGTTCGCGCCGCCCGAACTGGTCAACGACCTGCTGCTGAAACTCGATCTCGGCCAGCAGACGATCAACCACGTCGTCTGGCCGTTTTTGCAGATCGGCGCGGTCGTCACGGCCGTCGCCGTGTGGGCGGCTTACGCGACGTACCTCGAACGCAAAATTTCGGCCTTCATGCAGGCGCGGCTGGGGCCGATGCGCGTCGGGCCGTGGGGGCTGTTGCAGCCCATCGCGGACGCCGTCAAGCTGCTCACCAAAGAGGACATCCGGCCGGACAAGGCCGACACCTACATCTTCTTCTTCGCGCCGTTCATCTCCGTGGCCGCGGCCTTCATCGTCTTCGCCGTCGTCCCGTTCGGGCCGGACTGGGGCGTCATCACGGACGTGAACATCGGGCTGCTGTTCGTCCTCTCGGTCTCGTCCATCGGCGTGCTCGCGCTCATCCTCGCCGGCTGGTCGTCGAACTCGAAGTACGCCCTGCTCGGCGGGCTGCGGTCGTCCGCGCAGATGGTCTCCTACGAGGTGGCGATGGGCCTCGCCCTCGTCGGCGCGCTCATCTTCGCGCGGACGCTCTCGCTCTCAGGCATCGTCTCGGCGCAGGCCGGCGACTCCGTCTGGTTCGTGCTCTACCAGCCGCTCGGCCTCGTCATCTTTTTGATCAGCGGGATCGCGGAGAACAACCGCGCGCCGTTCGATCTGCCCGAAGCCGAGTCGGAACTCGTCGCCGGCTTCCACACGGAATACTCGGGGATGCGCTGGTCGCTCTTCTTCATGGCCGAGTACGCGGCGATGGTCGTCGTCTCGGCCATCGCCACGGCCGTCTACCTCGGCGGCTGGTATTTTCCGGGCGTCCATGCGCTGACGGAGGCGCGCGGCCACCACGCGCTCTACGTCGCCCTGAGCCTCGGCGTCTTCGTCACGAAGATGGCCGTGCTGCTCTACCTCTACTTCTGGTTCCGCTGGACGTTCCCGCGCTACCGCTACGATCAGTTGATGGACTTGGGCTGGAAGTGGATGATCCCGGCGTCGCTCTTAAACATCGTGCTCACGGCGGTCGCGGCCTTCGTCGTGCAGGCGCTCGACGGCTGGCGCGGGATGGACACGGTAGAGTCGCTGAGCGGCGGGCTGAACCTGACGGCGGCGGGCAAGGCCGTCATGATCGCCTTCGGCCTCGCCGGCATCGTCGTCGCGCTCGGCATGCTCTCCGCGATCAACTGGCGCTCGCGCGACTTCAACCTGAAGAAGCAGCGCCGCCAGATCAGACTCGTCAGCCCGCCGAAGGGCGCGCCCGCCGTGCGCCCGGCCGCCGAAACGCCGTAAACCGTAAACCGTGACAGGTGACAAGTAGAACAACTGCTTGCTTGTCACTTGTCACCTGTCACCCGTCACGAGGTTTTTGTTATGCCTGCTGTGCCTGTGCCGAAGCCGACGCTGAGGGAGAAGCTCAAGAGGTTCTTCTTCGGCGACTTGATCGAGGGGATGAAGCTGACGCTGAAGTTCAACCTCGGCGCGCTGACCGACAAGAACTCCGTGTCCGGCTACGGCATCTACACGGAGCAGTACCCGAAGGTGCGGCCCGAGGTCGCGCCGCGCTTCCACGGCGCGCCGCGGCTGAACATGGACCCGGAGACCTACGAGACCCTGTGCATCGCCTGCAACCTCTGCGCGCTCGCCTGCCCCGAAGACTGCATCGACGTGATCCCGATGGACATCGAGATCACGGTCGCCGGCAAGCCGCGCAAGAAGAAAGTCCTCGACGAGTTCATCTTCGACACCTCGCGCTGCATGTTCTGCGCGCTCTGTCAGGAGGCGTGCCCGACCAACTGCCTTGAGCTGACGCAGGACTTCGAACTCGCCACCTACTCGCGCGCCGGCTTCGTCTGGAACCGCCAGATGTTGGAGCAGGGGCGCGAGACGGTCAAGTATACGGAGTGATGAGTGATGAGTAATGAGTGATGAGTAAAAGCAGGCTGTCAGCCGTTAGCTGTCAGCAGTCAGCTTGATAATACTTCTTCACTCCGTACCCGTCACTCGCCACTCGTCACTCAACACTATGACTTTAGCCGGCTGGGAAACGGTCTTCTTCTGGGTGTTCGCGCTGTCGGCGCTGGTGGCGGCGCTGCTGACCATCCTCGCGCAGAACGCCGTGCACTCGGCGCTGTTCCTGATCTCGACGCTCGTGTCGGTCGCGGCGCTCTACATCCTGCTCGGCGCGGAGTTCATCGCGGGCGTGCAGATTCTGGTCTACGTCGGCGGCGTGATGGTGCTGTTCCTGTTCGTCATCATGCTCGTCAACGTCTCGGCCGAGGAGCGCGGCAGCGAGCGCCTGTTCAACCGCACGCCGCAGGTGGCGGCGGCCCTCGTCGTCCTGTTCGTCCTCGCCTACGGCCTCATCGTCGCGACGAGCGAGGGCTACCGCGGACTCTCGCGGCGCAGCAGCCCGGTGGCGGCCGAGCGCGCCGCGGCGCAGCAAGCCGCCCTG
>DATCVD010000091.1:0-2792 GCA_036567125.1 Pyrinomonadaceae bacterium
CCCCGCCGCGCACGCTCGCCGCGAACCCGGCCGTCGCCGCCGCGCTCGTCGAGCTGAACGTCACGGAGGTGTACGCCGTCGGCGGCGCGCAGGCCGTCGCGGCGCTGGCCTTCGGGACTGAGACCGTGCCGCGCGTGGACAAGATCACGGGGCCGGGCAACCGCTACGTCGCGGCGGCGAAGCGGCTCGTCTTCGGCGCGGTCGGCATCGACTCTATCGCGGGGCCGAGCGAGGTGGTCGTCTTGGCGGACGAGACGGCGCGCGCCGACTTCGTCGCGGCGGATCTGCTGGCGCAGGCCGAGCACGGCGAGGACGCGTCGGCCGTCCTTGTTACGACGAGCGGCGCGCTGGCCCGCGAAGTCGCCGTCGAAGTCGAAAGGCAGGCGCGGACGCTCCCGCGCGCGCGCATCGTCGAGCGTTCGCTCGCGGAGTTCGGCGCGATCATCGTCGTCGCGGACGTGGGCGAGGCGTGCGAGCTGGTGAACGAACTCGCGCCGGAGCATCTGGAGATCGTCGCGGGCGACGAGGATGGGATCGCGGCCCGCGTGCGCCACGCCGGGGCGATCTTCTTCGGCGCGCAGACGCCCGAAGCCGTCGGCGACTACCTCGCCGGCCCGAACCACGTCCTGCCGACGAACGGCGCGGCGCGCTTCTCGTCCGCGCTCGGCGTCCGCGACTTCACGCGCCGCACGAGCCTGCTGCGCTACACCGATGACGAGATGCGGCGCACCGCGCGCCACGTCGCCGCCCTCGCCCGCGCCGAAGGTCTCGACGCGCACGCGCGCTCGGCGCTCATCAGAATCGGAGATCAAGAGCCGCCGGCCGCCGGCCGTCAGCAATCAGCCGGGACGGAAAGCAAGATTGAAAGGCTGATGAAAGCTGACGGCTGACGGCCGTCGGCCGAGTGCCTACTCTATGTTTGATCCGTTGAGCAGCATCAAGCCGCGCGTGCGCGAGTTGCGGGCCTACACGCTCGCGCCGGAGCGCGCGTCCGTCAAGATCAACCAGAACGAGAACCCGTTCGACGCGCCGGCCGCGATCAAGGCGGAGACGTTCAGGCGGCTGGCCGGGCGCGCGTGGTCGCGCTACCCGGACTTCGTGCCGGCGAGTCTGCACGCGCGGCTCGCGGAGTTCGCGGGCTGGCGCGCGGACGGCGTCGTCGCCGGCAACGGCTCGAACGAGTTGATCCAATCGCTGCTGATGGTCACGGTCGGCGCAGGCTCCCGCGTCGTCATCTGCGAGCCGACCTTCGCGCTCTACCGGCAGGTGACGACCGTGCTCGGCGGCGAGGTCGTCTCCGTCCCGCTCACGAGTGAGTTGGGCTTCGACGTCGGCGCGCTGCGGCGCGCCGTCGCGGAGACGCAGCCCGAAGTCACGATCATCTGCTCGCCCAACAACCCGACGGGACGCGCGATCCGGCCCGACGACCTTGCCGCCCTGCTCGAAGCGACGCGCGGCGTCGTCGCGGTCGACGAGGCTTACTGCGAGTTCTCCGGCCTGACGGTCGCGCCGCTGCTCGGCAGTCACCCGAACCTCGTCGTCTTCCGCACCTTCTCGAAGGCGCTGGCGATGTCGGCGCTGCGCGTCGGCTACGCGCTGTGCGCTCCGGAGTTGGCGCGCGAGATCGCAAAGGCGGTGCTGCCCTACAACCTCAACGTCTTCTCGCAGACCGCGGCCGAGGTGGCGGTCGAGATGTACGAACGCGAACTCCGCCCGCTCGTCGAGACAATCGTCGCCGAGCGCGCGCGGCTCCGCGCCGAGCTGAAACGGATCGACGGCCTCGCGCCCGTCGAGTCGGAGGCGAACTTCATGGTCGTGCGCTCGTCGATTGAGCCGCGGCGCGTCTGCCGCGAGCTGCTCGCGCGCGACGTGCTCGTCCGCGACGTGAGCGGCTACCCGATGCTGGCCGACTACTTCCGCGTGAGCGTCGGCACGCCCGCCGAGAACGATCAACTGCTCGCCGCGCTGCGCGACATATTCGGGAAAGGGAGTGAAGACTGATGAGCGCACAGACCGAAGCACAGCCGGACGCCCGGCCCGAAACGCGGGCGCGCCGCGCCGAAGTCCGGCGCAAGACGAAGGAGACCGACGTGCGCGTCCGGCTGGGCCTCGACGGCACGGGCGCGTCGAGCGTCTCGACCGGCGTCGCGTTCCTCGATCACATGCTGGAGCTGTTCGCGCGCCACGGCCTCTTCGATCTCGAAATCGAGTGCCGCGGCGATCTGGAAGTTGACGATCACCACACGGTCGAGGACACGGCCATCTGTCTGGGCCGGGCGTTCGCCGAGGCGCTCGGCGACAAGTCCGGCATCGCGCGCTACGGCTCGGCGCTCGTGCCGATGGACGAGGCGCTGTGCCGCGCGGTCGTCGATCTCTCGGGCCGCTTCTACCTCGTCTACGAGGTCGAGACGCGGCGCGACACGGTAGGCAACTTCTCGGTCGAGCTGGCCGAGCACTTCTGGCGTTCGTTCGCCGAGGCCGCGCGCTGCAACCTGCACCTCGACCTCCTGCGCGGCCGCAACACGCACCACATCCTCGAAGGCACGTTCAAGGCCGCGGCGCGCGCCCTGCGGCAGGCGGTCGAACTCGACCGCCGGGTGCGCGGCGTGCCGAGCACGAAGGGGGTGCTGTGACGGCGGAGACGAGAGCGCGCGTCGCCATCATCGACTACGGCATCGGCAACCTGCGCTCGGTCGAGAAGGCTTTCGCGGCGGCCGGCTGCGACGCGACGGTGAGCGGGGACGAGCGCGTGCTGCGCGAGGCCGAGCGGCTGGTGCTGCCCGGCGTCGGCG